>JAJRUC010000321.1 GCA_024278015.1 Chloroflexota bacterium | reverse complement strand
GTCGCGCCACGTGGCCTCGCCGTGGGCCACGGCTTCGGCGTGCATCGCCTCTCGCTTCCACAGCAGGTAGGCCATATAAACCACCAGCAACGAAAGCAGAATACCGCCTTCCACGTTTGACAGGTTCAGGTCGTTCACAAAAATGCGTAATAGTACGGTAATGCCTATTAAAATAATTCCGTCCCGGTAAACCAGGGTGCGGCCGGTGTGGATGGCCCGAATGGCGGCCACGCCCCCCAACACAAATCCGAGGTTGAAAATGTTTGAGCCGATGACGTTGCCCACCGAAATATCGCCTTGCCCTTTAAGCGCGGCGGCAACTGTTACCGCAAATTCCGGCGCAGATGTGCCGAAGGCCACAATGGTCAGGCCAATCACCAGGTCAGACAGCCCGAATTTTTTGCCAATTCTGGAGGCCGCTTCAACCACCCAGTCGGCCCCTTTCCACAACGCCAGCACCGAGGCGATGATGATGACACTGTCAAGGAATAAACCCATGCTTCCTCCAAATGATACAAAGTGATGTGTCCGGCTGCAACGCTAATGATTATGCGCTAAATTGCAGCGCAAAGCAAGTGAAAATTCATTTTTTGAACGGTAACTTTTATGGTTTATGCGGATGCAGCAGCCAGTCATGAAATTCGGCCAGCGAGCCGTTGCCCGCTCCATCAGCCGCAGCGGTGATGCGCCAGGTTGCCAGGCCCACCTGCCGGGCCGGGGCAATATCGTGTTCCGGGTTATCGCCCACCATAATTGCTTCGGCGGCGGAAATATCCAGACGGGCCAGAATTTCCTGGTAATAGCGCGGATTGGGTTTGCTGAAGTGCATGGTTTCCATTGTGGTGATTAGCTCATACGGAAAATCAAGCGCGTCGGCCCAGGCCAGCCGTTGTTCGATGGCCGTGGCCGGGAAAAGGGGATTGGTGGCGATGCAAATTCGATAGCCCGCCTCAAAAAAATCGGCGATAAATTGCCTGACCTGCGGAACCGGGGTGACAAACCGGCGTAATTCAGGGTACACTTGCCGGTAAAAGGCGGTCACGCGAGGGTGAACTTGCTCATAAGACAGCTTCAGCCCCTGCAAAAAAGGCCGGTAAAACGCATCGTAGTTGGTAACGGCGACATCCTGATTGGCCTGCATCTCTTCAATGGCGTGAAAAACCAGGCTGATGATTTCTTCCGCCGGGGCAATATCGCTCAGATAGTTGCCCAGGCTTTTCAAGTAGGCCGGAATGAACCGGTCGGTGCTGTTGTGGATGAGGGTATCGTCAAGGTCAAGCAAGATGGTGGTGATGGTCACAGGTGGCTCCTGGCAAAAAGGTATTTGTTATAAGGAAGTTTCATCTCCGTCGGCGTTGTTCCGGGCCGGGTAATCAACCCTGGTGCGAGCCACGGCCAGCCCGTCGACGGCTAAAACGGTGAATTTTATGTCCGGCCCGTAAGCCGGCTTGTCGCCAACCTGGGGCGGGCGGCCCAGAAGGGTTACAATCAACCCGCCCACCGTTTCCACATCGGGCAACTCTTCATTGGGGCCGAGCGTGATAAAATCTTGCAGGTCGTCCAGTAAATACTGGCCGCTCACTTCCAGAGCGCCCGGCCCCAACTCAATTAACGGGTCCTGCTCTTTTTTATCAAATTCGTCGCGCACTTCGCCGATGATTTCTTCTACCAAATCTTCCAGCGTCACCAGCCCGGCTGTGCCGCCGAACTCATCCAGCACAATAGCCATATGCAGCCGCAACTGCTTGATAACGCCCAGCAGTTGGTGGGCGGGATAATGCTCAGGCACGGCCGTAACCGGCCTGAGCAGTTGGCGCATATTAAAGGTTGTGTCCGGCTGTAATTGCTGCCTGATTAAATCTTTCAGGTGCAGCAGGCCGATAATATGGTCCATATCCCCTTCGTACACCGGAAACCGGCTGAAGCGGCTGTTGGTGATGAGGTTGACAACCTGGGGCAGCGGGGTGTTCACTTCAAGGGCGTGGATCTGGCGGCGGGGCGTCATAACCTGATGCACCTGCCGTTCATCGAAGGTGAGAATGTTCAATATCAGCTTCTCTTCATCCGGATTCAGCAGGCCGCTTTGGGCGCTTTCGGCCACAATTTGCTCCAGTTCCTGGGTAGAGTGCAGATGCTCTTCGCCGGGAGGCACGCGCAACAACTTCAGCAGCGCCATGCCAACGGCGTTAAGGCCCTGCACTACGTATTTAAACAGCGTTTCAGTGACTTGCATGGGCCGAATTAGTATCAAAATGGCCCGGCGGGTGGAACTGAGGGTCAGTGATTTGGGTATCATTTCGCCCAAAACCACGTGCAGATAGGTCAACAGGCTCAAGGCGATGATGTAGCCCAGCGTGCCGCTCCACCGGCCAGCCGTCGTCGCCCCCAGATAATGGGCCAGATACGGCTCCACAAAGCGCGAAATTTGGGGTTCGCCGTACATGCCCAGGCCCAAAGAGGCCAGCGTTACCCCCAACTGGGCGGTGGCAATGTAATTTTTTTGTCGCAAAGGGGATTCAAGCAGGGCTTGCACCGTGGGGGCGGTGCGATGCCCCTCTTCTACCAGCTCTTCAATTTGAGTGGGCCTCACGCCGTTTACGGCAAATTCTGCGGCCACGTAAACGCCGTTCAAAAACAACAGCAGGGCAATAATCAGGGTGGGAACGAGGAGCGTCGCCGGGCTGGGCAGCCCTTCGGTGAGCGCAGCGGCGGCGTATAGCGAAACACCCGGCAAGCCTATCAGGAGAAGCCGAACTTTATTCATAGTGAGAAATCTCCCATTCATCGACTGCCGGCTGGACATCGGTGGGCAAGACAAACGATAGCTCAACAATGCTCTGGTCTTCCTCTTTTTCCACCCGGATGGTCAAATTGTCAATTTTCACTTCGTCGCCCACCTGCGGCGGACGGCCCAGCAAGCCGAAAACCAGTCCGCCCAGGGTGTCGTTTTCGTCTTTGGGCAGGTGCAGGTTAAAATATTCGTTCACATCGGCTATCAGCAAGTCGCCCCGTAAATGGGTGCGCCCCACGCTATCGTGGTAGTACAGCGCGTCAAATTCCTGGTCAAATTCATCCTGCAATTCGCCGAAAATCTCTTCAATCAGGTCTTCGAAGGTAATTAACCCGGCTGTGCCGCCGTATTCATCAAAGACCACGGCCATGTACTGCCGCCGGCTGTTGAGGGTTTGCCATACGTCGCTGACGGGCATTGTTTCGGGCACGTAGACAATTTCTCGCAAAACGCCGGACAGGTCGTTTTCCTGCTTTTGGAAGAGGGGAAACAGTTCCTTGACATGCACAAAGCCGGTGATATTGTCAATGTAGTCTTTGTAAATGGGGATGCGGGTGAATCCGGCGGCAATCGCTGCCCGAAGCACCTCGGCTACGGCGCTGGTATCGGCGGCTGCCACCAGGCGGGTGCGGGGAACCATAATCTGGCGGGCGGTCAATTCCCGCAGCCGAAAAGCATTCCGCAGCATTTGCTGCTCTTTATCGTCTATCAGGCCCCCTTCGTGACTGTCCAGCACCAGCATTTCAATTTCTGCCGGCGAGTGAAAATGGCCGTGGTCGTCTGACAGGTTGATGTTGAGCAAGCGTAAAATCGCCTCGCCGCTGCCGTTGAACAGCCAGATGAAGGGCCGCAGAAATGGTTGCAGCCACAGAATGGGCAACACCGTGGCAAAGGCCACTTCTTCCGGGAATTGCATGGCAATGGTTTTGGGCAAAAGTTCGCTGATGATAATCTGGATGGTGGTTAAAATAACAAGGATGATGGTGACGGCAATGGAGTGGGCCACCGGCAGCGTTAATTTTCCCAGCCCGGCAAGGGGTTCGGCCAGCAGGCCGGCGATGGTGCTTTGGCCGTAAGCCCCCAATGCCAGCGAGGTGACGGTAATGCCCACCTGACAGGAGGCGATGAAGGTATCGAGCGTTTTGGGGTTCGCTTTTATCGGCACCAGTTGCCGGGCCGGCCAGTTACCGGCCTCGGCCAGTTGCCGGATGCGGGTTTTCCGGGCGCGTACAGCGGCAAACTCGGCGGCCACAAACAGGCCGTTGCCCAGTATCAACACGCTGACAACGGCAACGATGGTTATGATGATGGTCATTTCTTTTCCTTGCAACCCCTTGCGTTCAATGAGCCTTCTGTCGTATCTTTGCCGGCGCTGACCGGCAATTTATTGCCACGACCAAACAGCCAGCGTGCCCTCTCCAACGGGGCGGGGCGCTTCCCGGCCGCTGGTATCCACAAGCAAAACGGTTCCGGCCTGAATGTTGTTTCGGGCGTTGACCACCGCCAGATAGCGGCTGTCCGGCGACCAAAAAGAGATTGAATGGTGATATTGGTCGAAGAAAGGGATAATTTGCATAAAATCAAGGGTGGGATTGACATCTGTCAACCACCTGAGTTCATCCGTTTCCACAGAATAGACCCACCATTGCAGGGCCATATCCCGGGCAAGGGGAGAAGCCAGCCCTCCGCCTTTGACAAATTCCTGGTTATCATTTTGCCTGAAAGTGAGCAGAGCCAATTTACGGCCGTCCGGCGACCAGTAAAATGACAACGCCGTCCTTTCAGACACCGGGGCGCTGAGACCGTCGGCCACATTTACCAGATAAACCTGCCCGCGCGGCAGCCCTTCCGGCCCGAAGGCTTGCAAATAGGCCAGATGCGTGTTATCGGCGGAGGCCGCCAGATAAACGGGCGCGTCGTCCGGCAGGTCAACCAGCGTTTCCTGGGCCAGTGAGTCGGCATTAATTTTGACGATGGCCTGTCCGCCGGCAGCGGTGCGGGTTACGTAAAACAGCGTTTGCCCGTCGGCAGACCAGGCGGGTGCTTGAAACGCGCCGGGCTTCAAATCCAGGTCAATCCGGTCGGCATTGGGCCGATTGTCCAGAAAAGAGAGGCGGGCTTCCGGCGCAGAGCCGCCGACGTGCATAAAAAGCCGGTCTCCGGCGGGCGACCACACCCAATAGAAGGACGAACCTTCGTCCAGAGTGGTGGTTTCGGCGGCGATTGCGGGCGAGATGGTTCGTATAGCCAGATTACTTGTTTCCTGCGTCAAAAAAGCAAGCGTTTGGCTATCGGCAGCCCAATACAGATAAAATGGCGCTGAAACCGGCGCGCTGTAGAATATTTGAGGGTTGGGGCGTTTGGCTTCAGACAGAAACAGCGCCGGCCGGTTGTGGTCATCGGCGCCGATGAAGGCCAGATAGCGGCCGTCGGGCGACCATGTGGGCGCTCGAAAGCGACGGCCTGCGGTGGTCAGGGGGCGCAGGTTTTCGCCGTTGCCGTCGATGAGCCAGATGTTGCCGTCGTTGCCCGCAAAGGCAATGTGGTTTTTTAGGGGGGCAGGGCTAACCGCGGCAGGCCACAGACGGGATAAATCGGCGTGCCTGAGCCACAAGGAGACCGGCAGACACACCGCCGTCACGCAAACAAACCCAATGTTTGCCAACAGGGCTATCCGCCGAAATCGCGCTCTATTTGGTTGAACACGCGGGGGACTATCCGGGTCGGGGTCTATATCTATACTTTCGCTTACATCCATACAGGTATTGTACACAACCTTGAACTAATTGAACAGCATTTAAGATAATTTTAGGACTTACGCCGTTGCAACATTTTACCCCCCTCAGTCCCTGATGGAGAAACCGCTTCGCGCCCTCAAGCGGGGGGAATTAGCTCCTCCCCCGACATCGGGGGACGCGAAGCGGGGAGGGGCCGTAATCTACCGACGCATCAGCCGCCACGTCAACCTCCCCCGACAGCGGGGGACGCGAAGCGGGGAGGGGGTAAAACACCGTGATTTACCGCAACTGCGTAAGTCCTGACTTTATTACATTGGGCGCAAATAGTCAAATGGGTTTACCCGTTCTCCGTCTTGTCTGACCTCAAAATGGACATGCGGGCCGGTGGAGTTGCCGGTGCTGCCCACCGCGCCGATAATCTCGCCCCGGGAGACGGCCTGCCCCGGCTGCACCAGCGCCCCTTTCAGGTGGCTGTACAGGGTTTGGCGGTTGTTGCCGTGGTCTATGATAACGGTGAAGCCGTAGCCGGTGCGCGCCCATTGGGCGTGTACCACGGTTCCCGCTTCGGCGGCGTAAACGTTGGCCCCGTAGGCAGAACCGATGTCCACCGCCAGATGTTCCGGGCTGTAGCCCTGCGTCACCACGCCCACAATGGGCCACGCCAGGGGATAATTTGGGTCCAACGCCGGGGCGGGAATGACCAGGTCCCGGCGGCCGTTCGGGATGATTACTCGTTGCCCCACCGCGCGCATCAGGTAGGATTGACCAAACCGGGAACAACCCTTGACGAAATAGAGCAACAACAAGGTGGGGGGAATCAAGCGCAACAGTTCCAGGTTCTTGTTTACGAAAATATCATCCATAATCGGCTTAACCAGCCAGGGCAGGATTCCATCGGAAGCGGAAACCAGCAAGGCAAAGACCAGGGAAATGGCGATCAGCCCCCAATACGGCTTTACATACGCCAGCAAGCGTTTATACAATCTTATATCGAAATCGATTTTACTTTTCATAAACGTATTATAGCACCCGAGGTTAGTCCTAATCCACACCGGCAGACTGATCGGCTACGATAATCACCCGGCACTTATATAAAAAATCATG
>JAJRUC010000320.1 GCA_024278015.1 Chloroflexota bacterium | reverse complement strand
TGCGGCACGACAAAATCGACATAAAATTGCTTGCCGAAGGCCCGACCTTTGGCATCGAAGAGCTGCCAGTAACTGCGATACTCTCCCGCTGCGGAGGGGGCGGTCATAGCAAGGCTCAAATCAACCTCGTCGCCGCTACGCACAAACGGAGTGTTGACGGTTGACGCGCCCAGGGCGGGGCCGCTCACCGGCCGGAAGGTGTAGCTTTCGCTCCAGTTGCAGGTGCCGGTATTTTTTACGCGCCACGTTTTTTGGAATGTCGCGCCGGGCTGAATGGCGCTGCCGTCGGGGATGGTCACGTCGCTGACCAGGTCATTCGTATTTGAGCAAGCAATGATGGTTGACGTGGGCGTGGGCTGCGTTTGCGCCTGGGCGGGCGTTGCAGCGGATACGGCAGAGTCCACCGCCGTAATGTTCAAAATAATCACCGTCGGCGGCGTTTTGAGATTAACGCTGTGGGCTTCGATTTTGAGGGTGTACGTTTTGGCTTCGGGGGGGGTCCACTCGTTTTCAACCCGCATAAATGTTTGCGAAAAACGGGGCGATTCGTCGTCAATCAAAATCCCGTCGACATAAAATTTCACGTCGCGGATGCCGTCGGTATCAGAGTGGGCAGAGGTGATGACCAGTTTTTTGCCCACCGGCACGGGACGGGTGTGAGCATCGCCCAGCACCGCCGATTCAAGCCCGCCGGAATTACCCGTCAAATCCGACGCATCGGACAACGTTGATGAAACCTGCCGAGAAATACCACACGCGGTTACGCTCAAAACAATCAGTAAAAGGACCGCCGGCCATTTATTATGCATGGTGATCCTCCTTTTGCCATCAAAATCGAATCCGGTCAAATAACCGTCTGTCAAGACCGCGCGTTTTTAAACAGATTCGCCAAACCCAGAATAAAGATGCTCAGGCCAATCACCCCAAAGATGCCGCCCAGCAGCATCGCCTGAAAAAGCTCGCCGTCGCTAAAAATCATGTAGCCGCCCAACAAACCGGCAATCATGAAAATGCCGCCGAAGACAATAAGCCCCGTGCCGATATTAAACAGCGGGCCGGCCCAATCCAGCACAGCGCGGCCAAAGAAAGTTGCCAAAATAAAGGGCGCGCCCCAAATCAGCAATTGCGCCGGCAAAAACCAGGCCGGCAAGGTTGGGTCGAAGCCGAAGGCAAAGGGCATACAGCCGAACATACTGCCCCACACCACAAAAAAGATAGAGGGCATCCACGCGCCTTCGCCCCGGCTGCGCACATTGCGCCAAATGCCTCTGATAGCGCTGCCCAGGGCAATGCCGCCGATGATGTGAAACAGCGATAAAAAGCCCAGCGTAAAAAGCGGATTTTCGTCCATACGTTACTGGTTTCCTGTGATTATGTTATATCAATTATAACCCATTCCGGCAGTTAAATCAACATAATCATAATCGATTCCACGGCTATGTCTCATAATCGACGGCCACCACCGAAGCAGCGACCTGGCCGATGTGTTCCAGCACCTTTTTGTGGACCGGATGTTTTTGATAAATTTGCAAATCCGCCCACGATTCAACGCGGGCAATCAGGGCGATGTCGCAGGCTCGCTCAGAGGGCAGGGCGTTTTGGCCCACTTCCAACTCGCAAAGCTGCGATATTTTGCCCGTCATCGCGGCTAAAATATCGCGGGTATGCCGGATATTTTCGGCGGAACGGTCCGTTAATTTAAACAACACCACATGGGTTATCATGGCCTTTGGCTCCTTTCGTCCGAAGCCGCCTCCCGGTTTTCCCAATCTGCGGCCCAGCGGTCGAAATCTTGCAGCATGGTCTGCTTCAAATCCGGTTCTGCGCCGCACACGGCAAAGGCGTTGCGGGCCAAACGAATCAAATCGGCCTGACTGTAGCCGAATTCACGGGCCAATAGCTGATATTCCTGCACCAGAGAGGTGTTAAACAGAGACGGGTCATCGCTGTTGACCGTCACCAGCACGCCCATGCGGTCCAGATGCGGCAGGGGATGTTCCGCCGGCCGGCGGTACACGTGCAGGCAAATGTTGCTGGTGACATTGATTTCCAGGGGGATGCGCCGCTTGACAAGCAGGGCCAGCAGAGCCGGGTCTTCCACAGCCCGCACGCCGTGGCCGATGCGGTCGGCGGCCAGGGCGTTGACGGCCCCCCACACTCCTGCCGGGCCGGCGGTCTCTCCGGCGTGGGGCACAGACAGCAGGCCGGCCTGTTTGGCCGCAGTAAAGGCGTGAGCATAAAATTCGGGCGGGGCGCCGACTTCGTAGCCGCCCAGGCCAAAGCCCACCACGCCCCGGCCCTGTCCGGCCAGGGCAAATTCCAGCGTCCGCTCGGCGGGCCGAGGGTCGTAGGTTTTTCCGTCGCGTTGCGGAAAGCTCAAATTGCGGGGAATATCGAACACCCAGCGCATTTCCACGCCAAAATCATGGCGGGCGCGGCGGCGGCCGTCTTCCAGGCCCGCCAACATATCGTCGATGGTCAAGCCTTTGTCCAAAAAATCGGTGTGGGTGTAGGGCGTTACCGTCACTTCCCGGTAGCGAATATTCTGGCGGGCCATATCGGCCCCGCACTCATAGGCTGTCAGGGCAAAATCTGCCGGGGCGCGCAATAAATTTTGAAGGGTGAGGTACACCTGGATAAAATGGGAGAAACCGGAAAAGGAAAACCACTGCCGCAATCCGGCTTCGTCCGAAGCGGGCAAGTTGGCAAGCAACTTGTGCCGGCGGGCCAGGGCCAGCACGGTGGCCGGTTGGATGGCCCCTTCCAGATGAAGGTGGATTTCCGCTTTGGGCAGGGCCGCAATAAATTCATCCGGCCCGTTTTGCGGGGAAACAGGCCGGGCAATGTTTTGAATGGTCATACTGTCCCCGGCTCGTTACGGCGCCAGACGCAGGGCTTCGGTCAGAACGCGGTGCAACTGGTCCAAATCGACGGGCTTCAGCAAACAGGTGTACGCGCCCAGGCGGGTGGTTTCGTACATATCGCCCTGCCCGGCCTGCCCGGTAAACATAATAACGGGCAAATCAGGGGCCACGCGCCTGATAATTTTCAACGCGCCAATGCCGTCCAGTTTGGGCATACGAATGTCCATCAACAGGACATCCCAGCCTCCATCCAAAACTTTCAACACCGCGTCAACGCCGTTGTAGGCAAAACCGGTTGCCCAGCCGGTGAACTTCATTTCCGTGGTCAGTAAATCGATCTGGCTTTGTTCGTCATCCACAATTAATATACGAGGCATCTGACCTCCTTCTGCGTGAATTACGGTTTATTTCAACAACAAACCTGATAATAGCATTGTACGTGACAGTCTTGCCTCTGTCAACGATGTTGAAGATAAAACAGCAATTCCAGGACTTACGCAGTTGCGGTAAATCACGGTGTTTTACCCCCTCCCCGCTTCGCGTCCCCCGCTGTCGGGGGAGGAGCTAATTCCCCCCGCTTGAGGGCGCGAAGCGGTTTCTTCATCAGGCACTGAGGGGGGTAAAATGTTGCAACTGCGTAAGTCCTGAATTCTCATTTTATCGCGCTCCAACCATTTTCCCGGCAAGCCACGCTGAAATTATGGGCCATTATTACCGGGAATCGGCAAGTGGTGAAAGATGCCATTGCGAATGAAGCGAGCGGAGCGAAGCAATCCCCTCTATGCAAGCCGGAGATTGCTTCGGCGCAAAAAACGCGCCTTACAATGGCACCCGATAGCCACTCTCAAAACGAGAATTGCCGGGAGTAAAAAACAGGGCTTGACATTTTTTGACAAACACGCTAAAATGTGTGCAAACGTTTGCACAACTTCCCGCTCAAGCCAAACAGTATAGCCAGGTGAGTTAACTACAATGGCCGTATCCATTAAAGATATTGCTAAAATAGCCGGTGTCTCTCCCTCAACGGTTTCCCGGGCCTTAAACAACCACCCCAGAATTAGTGAGGGCACCAAAGCCCATATCCAGCAATTGGCAAAAGAAATGGGGTACGTCCCCAGTTCAATTGCCCGCAGTCTGGCGGTCCAACGTTCGGCTACCATTGGGGTAGCCGTTACCGACCTGACAGACCCGTACTACATTGGTTTAATACAGGGTATTGAAAAAGCTATTGCCGCCCACACCTATCAAATGTTGCTGAACAGCTTTTATCGAGACCCGGACCGCGAGCTGGAAGTTGTGTACGATTTTCACCAACGGCGTGTTGACGGTGTCATTGTGACCGGCTCTTACATTGAAAACATCTACCTGGACCCGGATAATAATTTCTTCAAGCCGGTGGTCATTATCAACAGTCTAACCTATCCTCATTCAGTGGCTGTAGACCGCGCAACCGGAATGCGTAAACTCATCAAGCATCTCATTGACCTGGGGCATCGTCGTATTGCCCATGTGACCCAACCAAGAGACGGTATGGAACGGCTGGAAGGGTATCGGGTTGCGCTGGAGGCGCACGGTATCTCTGTTGACCCCGCGCTGATTGTTCCATGCGATGGCGGAATTATGGGCGGCCTGACCGCAGCGCCCGTCTTGATGAACCTGGCCCACCCGCCCACGGCCATTTCCTGTTTTAATGATTTAACCGCCATCGGGGTGATAAATGCCTTGCACCGGCACAAATGTCGCGTACCCCAGGATATTTCGGTGACCGGCTTTGATGATCTGGAAATGTCCGCTTATTACAATCCCTCGTTGACCACGGTTCGCCAACCTGCTAACAGAGTGGGAGAACGGGCTGTAGAAATGCTCATTCGCCTTATTAATCATAAAAATAATGTTGAACCTGAAATTGTCCAACCCCGGTTGATGTTTCGTGACTCAACCGCCCCCGTATCTCTATCTACCGCCACATCATCATAAATTTATGTTCCGCAAGAGGAGGTGGTGCACATCACATAACGGTCGCTCAGTTCTTCAACAATCAACAAAACCTATTTAACGCTTTTTACAAAGGAGGAAAAAGTGTCTAAACGAAATATCCTGATCGTGTTATTTGTTGGTATACTGTTGGCTTTAATTGCGGCTTGCAGCAGCGCCACGCCAGAGGTCATCACCATTGTTGAAACAAAAGAAGTGGAAGTGATAAAGACCGTTGAAGTGGAAAAAGAAGTCAAGGTCTATGAAACCGTTGAAGTGGAAAAAGAAGTCAAGGTTTATGAAACCGTTGAGGTGGAAAAAGAAGGCAGCGTTCAGGAAGTGAAGTTGGTAGCGCGCTGTAAAGCCAGCCCCCCTTACGAAAACGGTCGCTGCGACAACCTGGTGAAAGCGGTAGGCGCGGTTAATGCCGAACTGGCCGCCAACGGCGACAATCGCCGCGTTGCCCTGGAAGCCATTCAGGATGACGCAAGCTGGGGCGACTACAAAACCGAGTTTGAGTTGGCTTCAGACGCCGGAGAAGCGCCCGACATTATCGTTTCCGGTCACGAACACATTGGCGACTGGGCGACTGCCGGATTCCTGTATGATATTACCAATGAAGTGGGCAAATATCCCGAATTTGCCGACGTGATTGACTCGCTGTGGACAGCCACTAAATTGAACGGCAGCATTTGGGGCGTGCCGCAAGACGCAGAAGCCCGCCCGATGTACTACAGCAAACCACTCCTGCGCCAATTAGGTTGGAGCGATGAAGACATTAACAACTTGTCTGACCGCGTAGCCAGCGGTGATTTCACCTTCCAGGATATGCTTGATACCGCCGCCGAAGCGGTGGCAAAAGGGGTAGTGGAACCCGGCGACGGCTGGTGGCATCGCCCCTCAAACGGGCCGGACTTCCTTTATTATTACTATGGCGCCGGCGGCGAAGTGGTTGACCCCAACGGGAGCAACGCCCTGGTGTTCGATAAAACTGCGGCGCTAAAAGTGTACAGCATGCTGTACGATGCGGCCCAGGTGCGCGACATCATTCGCCCCAACAAACTGGATGGAGACTGGGATTTCCACAAAGAATATACCAGCAAATTCGATAAAGTCTTGTTTGTATTTGAAGGCACCTGGCGCTGGGCCAGTTGGCACACCAACTACTTGCAAGATGTAGGCGGCGAAGATTACCTGTGGGAAAATGTTGGCTTTGCCCCCATTCCCGCCAACGAAGAAGGCACAGACGCTCCCATTACCCTGACCCATCCCCTGGTTTATATGATTAGCTCTCAATCAAAAAACCCGGACCTGGCCTTGTTGCTCATCTCCAAAGCAACAACCAAAGAACTCAACACCGATTACGCCGTTGCCAGCGGACACCTGGGGGTCCTTAAATCTCAGGCCGACTACCCCCCCTACAAAACTGCCAAATTCCTCAGCGCCACCTTGCCGTTGCTGCAATACACCACTTTCTTGCCCAACAGCCCCTACTGGAGTTCCTATTCAGAGGCTTACTATCTGGGCATTCAAGCGGTTGAATCCGGCGACCTGACCCCGGAAGAAGCAGTGGATGTGGTGGTTGACCAACTCCAGAACGAACTGGGTGATAATATCATTATCCAATAACAACGTCTTTGGCCCTTCGGAGAGGGGGTAATCCCCCTCTCCCGGGCCATGCCACGGCGCATCGCCCAAAGGCCCTGTAGAAATGCGCCGTTGCCTGACTTTTATTTGACCAATCATTATCACCTGGGGTGTTGAGGAGGTTGCGTATGTCTTTCACCAAATCACCAGAAGATAATAACCCGGTAAAAATACCCGGACAAACAGTTAATTTTATCATCGCCATAGTGGGCGGGCTGTTAGGCATCGTCGCCTTCTTTCTGCCGTGGATTGGGTTTTCAAGTGGCGGCGGATTGCTTGGTTCTTTATCGGGTTTAAAAATTGGAGCCGGCCCCGTGGTGGCCTTAAGCAAAGGCGCTGTAATTTTTAGAGGAACGCCAACCAGTTATCTGGTTCCGATTGCCGGCATGGTGACCCTTTTGGTTGTCTTTTTGGCTTATCGGCGCAAAATCATTGTAGAAAAAGACGGCTTTTGGTTAATTGCCCTGGGCGCTTTGCCTTTGCTTGTTTTGTTGGGGCAATTTGGCGAGGCCCAAAGAGATGCCGCCAAAGTGGGGGTAGATATTCACTATTTATCCGGATTGATTGCCACATTCCTGGCCTTGCTGCTCATTATTCTATCCGGAACGCTGACCACGGCTGCGTTAGCCCGCCAAAAACCATCCTTCAGAAACACGCTGGGCGCTTACGGATTTATGAGTCCAACCAGTTTGCTGGTTATCATCTTTTTCCTTATTCCGGTAGTGCTGTTATTCATTCTCAGTTTAACCAATTTATCAAGCGCCAATTTCGGCGACCCCTGGACCTTCATTGGCCTGGGGAATTATCGACGCATGTTCAGCGATAAATTCTTCCCCAAAATTCTGCGGAATACTGTTTTTTACGTGGTGATGACGCTGGCATTTTTCAACGTAGGGCTGGCGTTGGCGCTGGCGCTGCTAACCTCGCACATCAATCGACGCTCCAGTTTCTTCTTTCGATTGATATGGCTGTTGCCGCGCATCACGCCATCGGTAGTTTATATTGTCATGTGGAAACGCTTTACCCAGGTTCCACCGTATGGCATCATCAACCAGTTTTTGGGTTGGGCAGGCATCCAGCACCAACCCTACTGGCTGAACGAAACGCCCTGGTTATTTGTGATTCTGGTCAATGGTTTTGTAGGCGCATCATTCGGGATGATTATCTTCACCTCGGCAATAGAAGCCATCCCCAAAGATTTTATCATCGCCGCCAAAGTTGACGGAGCTTCCAGTTGGCAAATCATCAAAGACATCACCCTGCCCTTGCTTCGATGGCCCCTGTTGTTTGTTACCACCTATCAAACGCTCTCGCTGCTGGTCTCATTTGAGTACATACTCCTCTTGACTGAAGGCGGGCCGGGCCTTTTCACCACCGAAGTGTGGTCCCTAACCGCCTACAAACGCGCCCTGTTCACCTATTTCGGCTCAAACCAGTGGGCGTATGGCGCGGCCTGGGGCTTTGTGCTGGTAGTCATTGGGGCAATTCTGTCGTTCATTTATCTACGGGTTTTCCGCTTCGACGACCTGGTGCAAGAACCAAAAATTGATGTTTTGTAAACGGAGGATTGCATGACACCCACAACCTTTGAGACAGAACAAACCTATGGACTGCGAAAATCCCTCAGCCGGGCCATCCCCTATATTTTACTGACCATCAGCATCTTGCCCATTATCATCGGCTATGCCTGGATTTTCATCGCCACCTTCTCTGTGCGAACAGAAGGCTTGATACCCAAAGATGCGCACGGCAACATTGGCGGTTTAACCCTGCAAAACTGGTCTTTCCTTCACAACCCCGAAGTTTGGAACGCCACACTTAACTCTTTTGGCATTGCCGTTGGTATGGTAGTCGGCGTCGGTTTTTTATCCTCTTTAACCGGCTACGCCCTGGCCCGCATGAATTTTGCCGGGCGTAAAGGCTTTTTGGGCACAACCTTGTTGCTACATGCTTTTCGGCCGGAAATGTTGCTGATTGCCATCTTTCAGGTTCTACTATTCATCGGAGGCATTCCCCTCATCGGCGATTGGGTCGGCTTTAATACGGTCGGCGGCGTGGCCCTGGTGATGATTACTTTAGACCTGCCGCTGGGCGTGTGGTTGATGAAAGGCTTCTTCGATAACCTCTCCTGGGATATGGAACGAGCCGCCCTGATTGATGGCGCATCTCGCTTTCGGGTATGGTGGGAAATTATTTTGCCCCAAATAAAACCGGGGCTGGCCGCCCTCTCTATTTTCACCTTCATCACCGGCTGGAACGCTTATCTGATACCCTTTACGTTTACCATCGGCTCTAAAGTAGCCAACCTGCCGGTGTTGCTAAACCGCTTCTCCGGCGATACATCGCTGGGAAGCTGGAATGAAGTGGCCGCACTGGGGCTTTTTCAGCTTGTTCCCATCCTTGTTTTCTTTATATTCACTCAGGAAGCGTTGCTCAATATTTATGGCGGGGGCAGCAAGGGGGGGGCTTAACTCCAACACAAACCTTGCCCCTGGTCTCTCAACGCAAAGGCAAAATCGCACATCAGTTAAACGGAGTATATTATGAAAGTAGCACTTGATAATCTGACCAAAAAATGGGGAACCGTTGTCGGCGCAGATTCAATTACCCTTAATATTAATGATGGAGAATTTATCGCTTTTTTAGGGCCTTCCGGTTGCGGAAAAACCACCACCCTGTTAATGGTTGCCGGAATTTACAAACCGACTGCCGGGTACATTAGGTTTGATGACTATATGGTCAACCATATGGCCCCCAAAGACCGCAACATCGGTATGGTGTTTCAGAGTTACGCGCTCTATCCGCACATGGATGTCTTCAAAAATATCAGCTACCCCCTTAAACTGAAAAAAATCCCTGCGAAAGAATTGAAAGAGCGAACCCGGAAAATTGCCGATATGATGGGCATTGGTCATCTGCTGGACCGCAAACCGGCCCAACTTTCCGGCGGGCAACAACAGCGCGTGGCCTTGGGCCGGGCGTTGGTCAAAGAACCGGGGCTGTTGCTCTTCGATGAGCCTCTTTCTAACCTGGATGCCCGCTTGCGCCTTTCGATGCGCAGCGAAATCAAACGCCTGCAACTGGAACTGGGCATCACCTCTATTTATGTAACGCACGACCAGGTAGAAGCGATGACCATGGCCGACCGGGTGGCCGTCATCCAGTCGGGGCGGTTGCAAGCCTTTGCCCCGCCGGATGAACTGTACGACAGGCCGCAAACCCTGTTCATTGCCGGCTTTGTGGGCAACCCGCCCATGAACTTTATAACCGTAGATATCTTACACGAAAACGGCCTCTTCTCTGCCCGCGCCCCCGGGTTAACCATGCCCTTGTCCGCCGGCCATACTGACAAAGTCGCCGAAAAAGGTCGCGTTATTATGGGTATTCGCCCGGAAGATATTACCATCGCCAACGAAGGTGCTGCCGGTGAAGTCTACATAGTTGAACCACTGGGCCGCGATGACCTGATTGATGTGAAAATCGGCGATTTGCACGTTCACGTACTCGCCGACCCGGAGATGAGCCTAAAAATGGGAGACACTGTTAACTTGCAATTTAACGCCAACAAAGTACAATTCTTCGACCCGGAAACCGAGCGGTCACTGCTTTGGTAAGACCCCCTGAAAATACAAGTTCCCGCAAAGTTTTGAACCCGAAGATTGGAGATTGGCGCTTCGACAACTTCTAATCTTCCGATACAGGGAACCATTTTAATGTCTATCCGTAAATTAATTACGCCGGGTGATGGTCAGGCCAGTTGAGGTTGAAAACAACCGGATGCGCGCTTTTTACCCCCTCCCCGGCCACCTGTGCCCTTCGGGTATCCCCCCCCTTTTAGGGGGAGGGAATTTCCCCCTCTGTGAGGGCGCGAAGCGGTTTCTTCATCAGGGATTAAGGGGGGAGCAACTACAACTTCATCGGCTTGTTGTTTGACAATGAGTGCCACAAGTATTTTACGGATAGATATTTAATGAATTCCAACCGTTGGTCTCGCTTGCAGCGCAGAATCAGGTGATGTCGCACCGGCAAAAATACAAAAAGACATCTGACTGTGGTGGTCTTTTTGCAGAATGGAAGCGTTAAACTTATGATGAATAGCGCTCTGCTTGCTCAATGGCAAGCCGGCGATGACGCAGCACGGGCAAAGTTGCGCGCGCTTTTTGATGCAGCCATAACAGGACAATGCGACGCTGATTTTAAAGAACCGGCTCCGGCGAATTCGGTTTGCCCAACAACCTCCCTTCATCTATTGACCTTGACGATACTGAATCAGCTTTACGGCTTAACCTCCGCCGAATTCTATAAAGGCGATGCCCAACGCTATGTACGCACCACACTGATGACCCAGCGTTTACTTGGGGTGCGCAAGCTGACCCTGGGATGGCCGGTTTATGCTTTTAGTGTAGAGGCGCTGGGGCAAGCGATGATATATCCCGACAAACACGCGCCCGGGCCGGATATGAACAAACCGCTGGTTCCCCAAACAAGCCGGCACAAGATAGATACGCCGAATATGGAAAACGGTATTCCCGAAATCATAGACGATTATTTGGCCTGTTTCACAAACCTGACGGGCCTCAATCCGGTTGCGCATTTATCGGCCCCCTACAGCCTCGCCGCCGACATTCTGGGGCAGGAAGCGTTGATTGTGGCTTTGCTTGATGCGCCCGGTTTTGTCGCTGAATTTCTGAACCACCTGACCGACCAGGTCCTCGTTCCCTGGCTGGAACACCTGGCGCACCGCTTCCCGAATATTTGGCTCGAACTCTCCGACGCCTCCGGTTCGCCCTTCTTCATTGGCCCGCGTCTGTGTCGGGAAGTTGCAGCGCCTCCTGTCCGGCAGCTGATAAACAATTTCCCCTGGGGCAATCATGTTTTTGTGTCCAACTATCGGGGAGACCGCCCGACGCAGACAGACGACGGCGGGCGGCGCAAAGCAGCAAGCCGCCGTGGCAAAAAAACAAACAGAGCGAAATCGGGCGCAGAATCGCCGGCTGAACTGATTGACTTCAAACTGAGCGTCTGCCCGGAGTTTGTTATCAAGCTTGAGGCCGATACAATGCCGGTTTCGTTCTATGTAAATCAGGCAATTCAACGCGGCAAAGCCCTCTATTTGGGCATTGGGGCCACGCGCATCGACCGAAACAGTATTACAGACCGGAAGGCCGCGCAGCGGGAACTTGCAGATACCGCAGCCGAGTACGCGCAGGCAATCAAAACCGTTTCAGCAGCGCTGGCCCGTAACGGGCATCCGCGTTCAACGCTCGCCTGGCCGGGCGATATTTACATTGAAGACATCAATGCGGAATCTGATTTTGAACTCGTGAAAACCATTATCGAAACGGTAGCCGCACACGGAAAGGTGACGGCGCAAAGTTTATGATTATGGCCTCCCGTCACAATTCGCGGCCTGACCAACGCGCCGCAGCCGATTTTATCAGATACAAATCCCAAAAAGGATGAAGCCAATGTCCAATCCGCACAGCGCAGAGCATTTACTCCAAAACGCCGACCATCCTTCAGAAACCGATTGGCAGTTAGCGGCGCAATACGCGCCCCTCATCAAATTCGATACCCACGAGCCGTTTCTCCCTTCGGTGGTGGGGTACACCATCTTCCGGGCCAACGCGCCGTCGCCGTCCTTCCCCCGGCAAATTGAACCGGGAGAGGCCGCCTTCGTCATTGAATACGCTATCTGGTGGGATTGGGATATTCAACATCTGTATGAGCTGGAACACGTGTGGGTGTTTGTCAACGCCGCAGGCGATGTTAGCCATGCTGAAGCAAGTTGGCATGGCGGCTACCATTCAATGGCCTTAGACGGCGTCGTACCCCTTAAGGGCCGCCACGTGCGCCTGTTTTCCGAACCGGGTAAGCATGCCTTTGCTCCCGGCAAAGACTGGCTCATAAATCGCGCCCCAAAAACCCGCCGCCACTGCACCCGGCAAGCGGGCATCGGGGGGGTGTGGATTACGCCCCTGTTTGAAACCCTTATTAACGCCAAAACGCCGTTGGCAGATCGCCTGGTTCATACCTATCTGGCGCGTTATGCCTTTGTGCCCGGCATGACGTTCAGCCGGATTTTTCAGGTTTCCCCGGAAATTCTGGTCCCCTGGCCGGCGCTGTTCCAGTGGATACCGGGGCGGGTGGCCTGGTGGGTGGCTGAATTGGCGCGCGCCATCCCACCCAACCAACGTCGTTTTCTGCGCATTGCTCATCGGGGAGCCTCTCATTACGCCCCGGAAAACACCCTGGCGGCCATCGAAAAAGCCGCCGCGCTTAAAACTGATATGGTTGAACTGGATGTGCGCTCCAGCGCCGACGGCGCGCCGGTCATCATCCACGATGACTGTTTGGAACGCGCCACCAATGGCGCCGGGCCGGTCTCGGAACGCACCCTGGTTGAGTTGAAGGCCCTGGACGCCGGAAACGGCGAATCCATCCCCACTTTGGAAGAGGCCATTATCGCTTGCAAAACGCATGAGATTGGCCTGTATCTGGAACTAAAGAGCAGTTCCGTAATACGCAATGTAGTCAGGTTGCTCAAAAAACACCAGTTTCACCAACTCACCATCGTCTCTTCATTTCGCCCCGATTGGCTGGCAGACATCAAAGCGCTTGACCCCCATCTCGTCACCAGCGTGCTGTTTGGTTCCGTCAACATCGATGCCGTGAGCCTGGCCAGGTCAGTAAACGCCACCTATGTCCATCCTGCCTGGGAAAACCGGGCCGCTGAACCGCATACCCTGTTAACGCCGGCCTGGCTAAAGCGCATCCGTCAGGCCGGGCTGGGCCTGATTACCTGGCACGAGGAGCGCCCCGCCGAAATTGCGGCCTTGCGTCAACTTGGCGTCGATGGCATTTGCAGCAACGCCCCGGACAGGCTTCTTTAAATCCGGTTCGCCCGTTTCAGGAAATTACTATGCCGACAACCGCCGTCATCCTGATTATTGCCTCAACATTTTTGCACGCAAGCTGGAATTTACTGGTTAAAGCCCGGCGCGCCGGCGATATGTTGTTGCGCATCACCCTGGTCATTGTGATTCCGGGCATCGGCCCGGTTTTGTTTGCCGAATTTTTTGGTACGCCGTTTCCGCTGCGGGTGTGGCTGTATGCAATGGGCGCCGGGGTGTCGCTGGCGGTGTACAATTTGGGGCTGACGCGCGGCTATCAAAACGGACACTTTACGGTGGTGTACCCCGTTGCGCGGGCGCTGCCGATTCTCATCGTGGCCGGCAGCGATATTTTTCGGGGGCACGCCCCCGCCGCCTGGGCCTGGCCGGGCATGGGGCTGGTGCTGGCCGGCTGCATTGTCACCCCGCTTGAATCGCTGCGCCGGTTTCGCCTTTCAACGTACCTCAACCGCACCATGGTGTGGATTATCGTCACGGCCCTGGGCACGGTGGGCTACACCATCATCGACCACGCCGCCGCCTGGTTCATTCCGCCCGGCCCGCTTTCGGCGGCCCGTTACGGCGTGCTGGAGTTTGCTTTTTCCGCCCTGTTCTTCTGGCTGACGCTGCTGGCCCTCAACCGGGAAGCGGTGCAAAATTGGGACAATTCGTGGCAAAGCTGGAAGCAACCGCTCTTCGGCGGGCTGGCGATGTTTGGGGCGTACTGGCTTGTTTTGTGGGCGTACCAAATCAGCGTCCAGGCCAGCTATGTGGTGGCCTTGCGACAATTCAGCATTGTGCTGGGCGTTGTTGTCGGCTCGTTTTTATTTAAAGAACCGGCGCGCGGCTTGCGTATCAGCGCGTCACTGGCTATTGTGGGCGGTATCGCCCTGATTATTTCAGGAGGATGATATGACTGCGCTATCCGTATCAAAAGTGTTCAATCCCAACGCGGGCTGGTACCGGGGCGATTTTCACGCCCACACCACGGCCTCGTGGGACGGCCACCACCCCCCCGCCGGTCTGGCCGAGGTGGCGCGGGCCGGCGGGCTGGATTTCTTTGCTGTGACCGACCACAACACCATCGCCGCCTTTGACGAACTGGCCGGCGTTGAGGCCGCATTGGGCATCCCCGGCCTTGAAGTGACCACCCGCCTGGGCCACATGAACGTCTTCGGCATGACCGGCAAGTGCGACTGGATGGCCGGCCTTTTGGGCAACGAAGAATGGGAAACCCTGCCCGCGCCCCACACCGGCATCAATGCCCTGGTGCGCCGAATTGCCGCGCAGGGGCTGGTCAGCTCCATCAACCATCCCCTGCTCACGCCCTGGGCCTGGCAGTTTAACGAGGTCGAATGGCAATACATCACCGCCCTGGAAATCTGGAATGACCCCAGTTTCCCGATAAACGCGACCGTCAATCCGCAGACCGTGGCCCTGTGGACAGCCCTGTTAAACGCCGGGCGGCGGATAACCGCCTTGGGCGGCAGCGATTATCATCGCCCCGCGCCCCACGCCTGGGAGGGCGACAAACCCGCCGAACAACTGAACCGGCCCACCACCTTTGTCTACGCCGATAACCTGTCGGTGGCGGCGGTGCTGAAGGCCGTCAAAGAGCATCGGGTTTATGTCAGTATGGGCGCCGAAGTTGATTTGACGGCCCGCGCCGAGGGGCAAACCACCGGCATCGGGGGGGAAATTGCCCGCCCCGATGCCGAAATTACCCTGCAAGCAACCATCTCCGCCGGCCCCGCCCCGGCAGAAGCGCACCTTATCCACAACGGGCAAACCATCGCCCGCCAGCCCATTGCCGCCACGCCCGCCGCCTTCGGATACACGCTGCCCCCGTCAACCGGCAACGCCGGCTGGATTCGGCTGGATGTGGTCAGCGCCGCCGGCCATATCCTGGCCATCACCAACCCCATCTTCATCGGCCCGGCCAAAACGCCGGCGGTCCAAACCTGCGGCGATATTCTGGCGGCAATTAGAGATTGGTAATTGGTTGCCGGAATCGCTAAAAACCAGAAATCAGAAACGAAAATCACGGGAGAACTTTATGAACACCACACCACTCGACCTGCTGATGGTGGGTCACTTTGCCAAAGACGTGCTGGTCGTCGATGGCCAACGCGAAACCGCTTCCGGCGGGGCAGTGTATTACGGCAGCATGGCCCTGCGGCAGTTGGGCCTTGAGGTGGGGGTGGCAACCCGCCTGCACCCCGCCGATTTTACCCTGCTGGATGAGTTGACCTCGGTGGGCGTGCAGATGTTTGCCGCCGCCGCCCCGGCCACATCCGGCATTGAAAATATTTATCGCTCAACCGATATGGAACGTCGCACTTGCAAACTGCTCGATTTTGCCGGGCCGTTTCAAGCCGCCGACATTCCGGACGCGCCGGCCCGCATTGTCGCCGTCACCCCCATCATTGCCGGGGAAGTTGACCTGCCCTTGCTTAAATTGCTGGCAGAGCGCGGCCCGGTGGCGTTGGATATTCAGGGCTTTGTGCGGGTGCGGGAAAACGGCGCGCTGGTCTTCAAACAGTGGCCGGAAATGGAAAAAGGGCTGAAGCACGTTACCTGGTTGAAGGTTGACCGGGCCGAAGCCGAATTGCTGACCGGCCTGACCGACCTGACCGCCGCCGCCCGTCGCCTGGCCGAATACGGCCCGCGTGAAGTTGTCGTCACCCAATCGGCGGGGGTGACGGTTTGCGCCGCCGGAGAAATCTATCAGGCATCCTTCACGCCGCGCGCGCTGGCCGGGCGCACGGGCCGGGGAGACACCTGCTTTGCCACCTATCTGGGCAAACGGCTCAGCCTTTCGGCGGCAGAGGCAACACAATGGGCCGGGGCCGTCACCACCCTGAAGCAGGAAAAACCCGGCCCGTGGTCCGGCCCGGTTTCGGCGGCAGAGGCGTTGATTGCCACCAATGGGCGGTCAACCGGCTGACACACTATTTTGTGAGCGCGGCTCGTCTGTGATAAAATCGGGGGCGATATGATTCAAATAACGCCCCCCCCACGCCGCCGGTTCGGTATTCGCCTCTGGCGCAAAAACAAAAGTTTCATCTACAACTTGCACCCGCCCCAAATTCCCGCCGCCGGAGCGCGGCTCACCTACACTTTCGGGCTGGGCGGGTTGGCCGTTTTAGCTACCATCATCACCATTGTGACCGGCATTTTGCTGACCTTCTACTACGTTCCCACCGTAGAACAAGCCTATCCCAGCCTGGCCCTCATCGATAGCGTGGTTGCTTTTGGCGGCTTTGTGCGCTCGCTACACTACTGGGCGGCCCAATTGATGGTCGTTTTCGCCGCGCTGCACATGGCGCGGGTGGTTTTTACCGGCGGCTATCGCTCCCCCAGAGACTTCAACTGGCTGATTGGGGTGGGGCTGTTTGTGATTGTGCTGCTGTGGGATTTTACCGGCTACACCCTGCGCTGGGACGAAGGCAGTATTTGGGCGTTGCTGGTTGGCACCAATCTGCTCAAAGAAATTCCAGGCATTGGAGAGGGATTGTACCGGCTGATTGTAGGCGATACCGCCCTGGGTAACAGCGCGTTGCTTCGATTTTACGCCTGGCACATTATGGGGTTAACGTTGCCGGGCATTGGCGCGGTGGGGTATCACATCTGGCGTATTCGGGTAGATGGCGGTATCTCGCACCCTGCGCCAACCCGCGCCCGCCCCCGAACCTTCATTACCCGCAAGACGCTCTTCTTCAGGGAAACCATCACCGCCATTGCGGCCACTGCCGCGCTGATTATCCTTTCGGCGCTGGCCCCGCCCGTTTTGGGCGCAATCGCCAATTTAGAAACCGCCGGGGCCAGCGAAACCAAAGCGCCGTGGTTCTTTTTAGCTATTCAAGAAATGCTGCGCTACCTGTCTCCGCTGTGGGCCGGTTGGCTCATTCCACTGGCGGGGTTGGCGCTGCTGGCTCTCATTCCCCTGTTCGACCGGCGCGGGCCGGGCCGGGGCGAGTGGTTCGCCCGAATACGCTGGCAGCCGCAAGTCATTTTTGCCGGGTTGACGCTTGTGGTCGTGGTTCTGACCCTCATTGCGGCGGCGCGGTGAGGCATGAAAACGTGAGGCGTGAGGCATGATTTTGTCACGTTTCACGTCTTCACGCCTCACACCAACGAAAGGATTTTCTTTTTAACCTGTGTTCACCACTAATCGGCGCGTGGCGCTCTTCGTCAGCAGCATACTATTGTTAATTGCCGCCGTCATCCTTGTTTTTCAGCAAACGCAAAATCAACCCTGGCAGCAATACCAGCGCATGTATTTTAAGCGCACTCAACAGCCCGCTGATATTCGGGTGCGGCAGGTTGTGCCGCAACTGACGGGCCAGCCGGAATTGTGCCTGTCGTGCCACATGGGGCTGGCGGAAATCAGCCCTTCGCATCCGGTAGAGGCGTTTGGCTGCATCAGTTGCCACGGCGGAAATGGGCTTTCGCTTAAGGCAGACCAGGCGCACACCGGGTTGCGGGGGGGCAAAAACCCCGGCGACTTGCTGGTGGCCCAGGAAAGTTGCGGCCTCAATTGCCACAACGGATTTGCCGATGAAGGTAAAAATCACGTCGATGGCGTTTTGCGCAGTTTGCAGGGAACCTACGCCGGGGGCATTGCCCAGGTGCGCTTCTCTTTTGGGGCGCAATCCACCGAAACGCCCCTCTACGGCGTGTACGGCATCACCGATGACCACCCCGCCACAGCGGCAGGGTTGGCTGAACTGACAGCATTTCCCGCGCAATCCGGCCACCCCATCGACCAAAAATTTGCCGAAAATTGTCTGGATGCGGGCTGCCATCTTTCTGCCGCACCCCGCGCCGAACCGTACTTTTATCGCTCTACGGGTTGCGCCGCCTGCCACGTAATTTATCAAAACGATGGCCTGTATCAAGGCAGCGACCCCACCATTCCCCCCGACGAGCCGGGCCATATGCGCCGCCACGAACTGACCGCTGCCATTCCGTTTTACCAATGCAACCACTGCCACAACCGGGGCAATTATTCGCTGCGGCAGATGGATTTTCTGCTGAGAGATGACCTCCCTCCGGCGGGCGCGCCCATCTCTGCCCAAATGCCCGCCGAAGGCCGCCGCCTGCGCGAATATTACCAGCCCATCGGCGAATTTACGCTATGCGAATGGGAACTCGACTGCATTGAGTGCCACACGTCCGCCGAAATTATGGGCGACGGCGATATTCACCCCAAGCAACAGGAAATGCAATACACCCAATGCCACACCTGCCACGGCACCCTGGAAGAGTTACCCACCGTCGTTACCGTATCGGCCCAACACCAAACGGCGCTGCGCCAGGCGCAAATAAACCCCAATTACACTTTGAATATCGGCGACCAGGTTATCATCACCGAACGGGGCGAGTTGATGGGCAATACCAAGCAGGTTGACGGGCGCTTAATTTTAACCAGCAAAGTTACCGGCAAAACGTATCCGGTCAATCCGGTAATGGGGTCTGGCTGCCAACAAACTGTCGCCGAACAGGAATCACGGTATTGCCACCAGTGCCACGCCTATGCGCGTTAATTTTTTGCAGGAGCAATCTATGTCAGAAGAAACATCCCGCCGCCGGTTTTTAATTTGGCTGGGCAACATCGGCTTGCTGACCGTCGCCTGGGCGATGGTGAAGGGCGGCCTTAAATTTCTTGCGCCGCCAATTACCCAACCATTGCCGGGGCCGGTAGAAGCCGGGTTGATGGGCGATTTTGCCGCCAACAGCCTCACGTTTGTGCCGGCAGCCAAAGCCTGGTTGGGGCGCGATGAGGCCGGCTTGTATGCCATCAGCGCCATTTGCCCGCACCTGGGTTGCACGGTGGGGCAAGTGGCCGATAATACTTTCCAGTGTCCGTGTCACGGCAGCCGGTTTAATGCTCACGGCGCTGTGCTGAACGGGCCGGCCACATCGCCCATGACGTACCTGGAAATAAATCTTGATGGGGAACAAATTTTCATTCATCCCGGCCAAAGCGTATCGCCGGAAACGCGAGTGGGGGTATAATTATGCCAGTATCTGCCGCGCTGTACCAGTTTTTTAGCCTGTATTTGCTTTATCCGCAACCCGAACTGCACTTGCAATGGCAAGAGGCGGCCCAGGCCGTGGGCCAGCCGTGGGCAACGGCGTTGGCGGCGCAATTTGCCGCAACGTCGCTGGATGATTTGCAGGTGGAGCATACGCGCCTGTTTGTAAACAACGCCGAAGGCGTGCCCTGCCCACCGTATGAATCGGCGTATGTGGACAGGCAACTATTGACGGCCACCACCGCCGCCGTGGCTAATTTTTATGCGGAATGGGACATACAGCAAGCCCAGGAAACTGCCGATTTTTTGCCGGTTGAGCTGCAATTTTCGGCTTATCTGCTGGATTTGGCCGCGCAATCTGAAGCGCCGGAATCGGTTGAACAAGCCCGCCGCCGCTTTGAAGCCAACCACCTGCTGCGTTGGTTGCCGCAATTTGCCGTTGACTTAGAGAAGCATGCTCAGTTGGATTGTTATCGGGAGTTGGGCAAACGGTTGGCCGAGTTTGCGACAGAGTTGGCCCGATAAATTCAACCATGGTTTTTTATTGCACACATAAAAGCCGCCCCGCAGGCTACAACGAAGGCGGCTTTTATATTTGATACAACGAGACGCGGTTTACTGATTGCAGTCTTCGGTGTAGGTGCAACCGGCCTGCAACCAGCGATACAATTCGGCAAACACATCGTCGCTGATGTTATCGGCGGCGTGTTCCGTAATTTCGGAGGCGGTTTGGCGCATACGGCTCAGTTCCTCTTCAACCGGATAGTTGATACCGGCCAGTGGGGGCGCATCTTTGCCGCCCTGGGCAAACACACCGTGGCAAACGCTGCATCCCCCGTAAGACCAAATGGTCATACCCATTGCATCTTCTATGGAAGGCGTTTCTCCTCCAAAAGAGGGCAATTCGGTGGTAGAAGTGGTTGGGGCAGGGGCGACGGGTTGATTTTGCTGGGCGCGCAACCAGGCGTAAATATCGTAGACACGTTCACCGGGTAAAACTTCGGCAGGATAAGCGGGTTTGGGCAGGATAGCCGTGCGCACCGTCACCAAAAAGCTATCGAAGCTCATGGCGGTATCGGCCAGTTTGGGGCCAATGCCGCCCATACCAATGGGGCCGTGGCAATCATCGCATTGTTGTTCAAGCCAGGCTTGACGCCCCATTTCTGTATTGGGAATATAGTTCGCTTCCAGATTGCCGGCCACGGTTACGGGTTTGGATGGAGCCGTGGCTAAGGGTTCGTCAGCGGTGGTATTACATCCAACCAAAACCAAAGCCACAACCAGGGCCAAATAAGCGGGCAACTTCTTTATGATGGTCATAAAATCCTACCTTTCTAATAAGGGCAAGAAGTGAGAAACCTGACCGGCGTAAACAAAGACGTATCGCAACAAAAATCCGCCAACCAGCACCATAACGGCACTTGCGCCGCCCCACAGACGACTATATTTTACCGCAGCTTCCTTCCAAACGACAGGATACAGCTCAAATCCTTCGATGGCCAGGGGCAGCAGCAAACCGAGTAAAATAACGCCTCCCCAGAAGGGCAGCGTAAAAGGGCCACCCAACACCAAATTAACCGATTCGGCGGAACTCCATGTATTCAAGGCTTGATGCAAGAAGAAGGGTATCACAATAAAAATTTCCAGCACAATCAACACAGCGTCAACCGTTACCAGAAAATGGCGTTCGTGGTGCATGTGGTCATGCCCTTCTTTGGCGGGTGGCGTGGCGGCGGCAATTAATAGTACGGTTGCCACGCCGCTGCTCATCGCCGAAAAGAGAAAGAGTTGCGCGATCATTGGTGTGTTCCACAAAGGGCGAGAAGGGATAGCCCCCAGCAATATGCCGGTATACATGCCCACCCCCAACCCGATGGGGAAGCCAACGGCGGCCAGCACCCGACGGCTGATGCCAACCACTTCACGGGTCATCGGCTGCCAGCGGCGCGGCGAAAATACGTCTGCCCAACGATACGGCACGCGCAGCAGGTCTCGCCAGGGGCGGGGAATCCACAGCAAAAAGTAGAGGCTGGAGAGGATGGAGAAGAAGGTTAACAGCCAGCTTCCAATTGACATGGGCGATGTCCACTGCACCGTCAAAAAGAGCCACCAGAATTGCAGCGGTTTTGTCAGATCGAACATCAACATCGAAAGGCCGAATACGAGCGGCCAGGGAGCAATCAAAGCGCCAATACGGCTGATACGTTTGTATTTGGCACCCCCCAAATACGTTGCCAACCCAGAGATAACAAATGCTCCGGCGCTAATGCCAGCCGTAAACAGATAGATTACAATTAATATATTCCAGTGAAAATCAACTTCGTGCATTTTACTTTCCTCTAATGTAATAAATGGCTGGGCCAGTACCGGCTTCTTCGTAAAGCTGATAATAATCGTGCGTGGCCAATAATTTAGAGACTTCGCTGTACGGGTCGTTCAGGTCGCCAAAGTGACGCGCCCCGCCCACACAGGTTTCTACACAGGCTGGCGGTAAGCCCGCATCCAGCCGATGGACGCAGAAGGTACACTTGTCAACGGCCTGTTTTTCTTCGTTCACGTAGCGGGCATCGTAGGGACAGGCCATCATGCAATATTTACAACCGATGCACTTATCGTAATCTACCAGCACAATACCATCGTCTCGACGGTAGGTGGCTCCGGTGGGGCATACGCGCTCGCACGGGGGGTTGCTGCAATGGTGGCAATTTTCGGGCATAAAGGTGATGTTCAAATCGGGGAAGATGCCCATCTCTTTGTGAGAAATCCAGTTGCGATGTTCGCCCAGCGGCACCTGGTTTTCAACACTGCAGGCCACCATACAGGCTTCGCAGTCGATACATCGCTCCGGTTCCATCACAAAACCCCATCGTTTTTTAGGGGGGGTATTGGATTCTTTTGCGGGATTAGCCATAATTTACTCCGTAATCAGGGTTCGTATCCGGTCAAGGCCGATTACGATTCGTCTGCTTTATAGATTTTTACACACGTCTGGCTCAACGCTTGAGAGCCGGAAATCGGGTCGGTGAAGGTTACGTGCAAGTCGCTATCGCTAACGCCGGCACCGTAGGCGGTGGTCAGTCCTTTGCTGGTATGTCCAAAGCCCGGAACCATAAAGACGCTATCGGGTCGGATTCGCTCGGTGACGTGAACCGGCGTTTTAACTTTGCCGCCGGCACTTTCCACCCACGCCATATCGCCATCTTTCAGTTTGCGTTGGGCGGCGGGTTCAGGATTAATCCACAGTGGATTGCCGGGTTGTCTTTCGTGCAAAAGTCGATTGTTATGTGTGGCAAATTGGGTGTGCTGCGCCACTTTCCCGGAAAGCAGATAGAATTCATCCTGCTGATTAAGGGTCGGAATTTCCCATTGTGGAACCGCATTAAAGCCGCTATTGCGCAACACTTCAGATGCCAGTTCGATTTTGCCGCTGGGGGTATTGAAGGTAAATTTCTGTTCACCCGCTCCTGCGCTGCCAGCTTCGGTGGGGGCGGTGTAATAGCCGCGAGTCTTCAACTCTTCCAGCGATATGTCCAACGGCGCAATTTGCTGGCGAATGTAGTCTTCTTCATCTTCATACTGGAAGAAATCGGCCAGCCCCAGGCGGGTACCCAGTTCTTTAAAAATCCACAGACCGGGTTTACTTTCAAATAGCGGCTCAACCACCGGCTGACGCAAAAAGAGGGTGTTGCCCATCACGTGCAAGGGGTCGTAGCGCTCCAGATAAGAGGCCTCTGGCAGCACCACGTCAGAGAACCAGGCCGTATCGTTCATACTGATATCGGTGGTGACGATGAAATCGAGTTTACTGAGGGCTTCCATCGTTTTACGGCGTTCCGGCAAAGAGTTGACCGGGTTTTGGCGGTAAATGAACCAGCCATGCGCCTGATAGGGTTCTCCGCTCAAGATGTTGTCGCGGATTTCCTGGAACACGCCAAGTTTAAGCGGAACCAGCGGGTATTTCCAGGGCACGCCATCCAGCCGCAAGGCGCTGACGCGGGGGTAAGGGGGCTGCGGCACAGAGCCAAGTTCCAGGCCGCCTCCTTCGCCTGCTGCCGCAAAAAAGCCGCCGGGTTGTTCCCAGTTGCCCACAATGGCGTTTAAGATAGCCACGGCACGCGAAGTTTGGAACGAGTTGGTGAAGTTGCTGGTTCGCCAACCGGGGTGGGCAAAAACGTGAGGCGCTTCTGCGGCAAATTCACGAGCAATCTGGCGGATAGTTTCTGCCGGGATTTCGCATTTACTGGCGGCCCATTCGGGGGTGTATTGCTGTACTGTTGCTTTCAGTTCTTCAAACCCAACGGTATTTTCTTCAACAAAGCGCTCATTGTAGCGACCTTCGGTGATGATAACGTTGAGCATTGCCAGATAAAAGGCCAGGTCTGTGCCCGGTTTGACGGGTAGCCACATATCGGCTTTGGCGGCGGTTTTGGTAAAACGCTGGTCCAGCACCACCAGTTTTGCGCCCCGGCTTAAAGCAGCCACCAGGTCTTGCGTTTCTGAATTAGAGATAGCATCAAGCAAGTTACGGCCGGTGAGGATGATGTATTTGACCTGCGAATACTCACGGCCCGGTTCTTCCATGCCGTAAGTGAGCAGGTTCGAGGTAATCATGGCATTAAAACACAACGAACGCTGAGTGCCGTAATTGGGAGAGCCATAGGCTTTGAGCAGGTTTTCAAATTGGGTTTGGATTAAGTTGTGGGTGGTGCTGAAAACCATTGCTTCGGGGCCGTAGGTGTCTTTAATTTCCAGCATACGGCTGGCAACGTAATCTAGGGCCTCTTCCCAACTGGCCCGCACCCACTTCCCTTCGCCACGAGCGCCCTTGCGAATGAGGGGATATTTCAGGCGGTCGGGGTCGTACAGGGTGGCCACACCCGCCTGCCCGCGCGGACACAACATTCCACGAGAATGGGGATGGAAGGGGTTGCCATCGAGCTTGTAAACAACGTTATCTTTTACTTTAGCTTTTACCCCACATCGCCATACGCACATTTCACACATGGTGTATACTTCCCGGTCAAAGCTGGTGGGGGGATAATGGCCGCGCTTGCCGGCGGTCTTTTGGCCGTCGGCAGATTGCAGCAGGGTGTATTTGCCCAGTAAGGCCGCCCCGGCGGCTGTGCCCAAGCCCAGGCCCATAAATTGGCGGCGGGAGAGCGATGGATTCAGTGTGGAGTCTTCGGCAGGGGGTAAATTTTTGGTATCAGTCATGCTATGCTCCTGTAAAAATAGCTTCCAGCTTATAGCGTTCGTGTTCACCAGTATCAATGGCGAACGCAAATTTCTGTTCTGAAGGCGCGAATGGGTCTGTCCAGGGTTTTAGGACAGACTGGGGGGCGCGGGGGGTATCCCCCCGAATTCCCTCTGGTTTGTCCAGATTTCCTGAAATTCTGGGCGCACCCGGCGCAAATTTAAAGACTGTCTTTTCTGAATTCACCCTTTTTGGACAGGATATAAAACAGATAGACAGAGAAAAGGGCCAAAAAGATGATGAGTAACCAATGATTGACGTTGAACAATTCGGGCATGTAAGTATTGCCCAGGTTGGCGATGGCAGAAATCACCGGGAAGACATCACCGTATGTTAAACCGAAGAGGATAGCGCCAACTAAAAAACCTGACACACCGGGAATCAGATAATCCACATTGCCTTGGCCGCCACCGGCGGCGCAAGTGCCCGGTCAAAATCCGGCGCCGGCCATGCCGGCGCCAAAAATCAGGCCACCCAACAGATTACCGACAATATAGGTGGGGGTGGTTCCGGTTAAAGCCACCAAACCCATATCCTTGAGCAAGTAAATGCCGCCCGCGCCAACCACAATGGAGGTGAGGATAAATTTTAAAACTGCGGTATCGGTAAAGCGGAAAACGTTAACAATTTTTGCGTATTGCGTTAAGCGGGATTTTTGCAAAATCCAGCCAAACGCAAAGCCAACAATCAAGGCGGGAAGTAAAGCTGTCATTATTAATACCTCTTTCCGTACAGTATCATTGCCGTAATAATGCCGGAGATGAACATACCGGCCATAAACAGGAAGGCCGCCGGAGCCAGTTGCACACCGCCGGAAATTGCCAGGCCGCTGGTGCAGCCTCCGGCGATGCCCGCGCCGTACTCAAGCAAAATTGCGCCCCCAAACAGCATGCCCCATCGCTTCCAGCGGCTGGGGCCGAACACCTGCACCCACTGGTCATCGGAAACGGCGCGCAGTTTAAACGTACCGGAAATCAGCGCCGAAGCCATCGAGCCGAGGAAGATGCCAATCAGCATCATTACCCCAAAACCAAACCCGGCAGGCATAATAAACTTCCAGTACATATTTTCGGCCAATGCAGGCGAAATAACGTGCATAATAGAGCCAGCCACATTTTCAAACGCGCCAGAGGCTCCAAACAGGCGGTCGGTAAACAGCAGGGCGAGGATGCCCAGCAGCCCTAACCCGGCCCCCCCAATATAGGGCGACCATTCGGGCGATTTGAACCAACGCATAACTTTGCTCATTGAAGTGTCTCCTTTATTTATATTTCTTTAACCAGAGCCAATAAAAGTTCTCTGTCGTTTTCGCCCAACTGCTTCAAGGCCGAGGCCAATTTGAAGTCAAGGCGGCTAACCGTATGTAGAAAATGGGCGCCCTGTTTTTCGTCGCTTAAAATCTGGCTCAGGTCTCTAAGCATTACAGAATTTCCTTCTGCCAGCTTGGGCCACAGGGTTTTCAGTTCCGGTTTGCGTTCAAACAGCGCGGCCAGTTCGGTGGAAGAGGGGATGGAACCGGCCTGCTCATCTTCAACGGTGACGGCGGTATTTGCCTCCAAGACAGCTTCGGTAAGGGGATTGACGTTGTCGTTAATCCACCCGGCAGCCACTTTACCCCAGCCTTCCCAACTCCAGGCCGTCACAAAAAAGGCGCCCGCCACGGCGACGCTCATCAAAATCAAAATGATGTTGCCCCAGTTTTTAATGAGTGGTTCGGGGGTGATGGTTTCAATGTAAAGGAGGTTGTAGTCAATTTCCTCTCCGCCCAACGGCGCGGAAACACTCGTGACGGGGGCCGTCGCCCCACTACCGGAATCGCTGTTACCGCTGCCACCGGTGTTGCTGCTGTTGTCGCTATTGCTGCCACTGTCGGCGCCACCACCGATTTCCACCCCCAAAACGGAGGCGTATTTTTCGGCGCGCTCCATCAAGTCATTGGGGTGGCAACCCTGACAACTGGCGGCAATGTCGCCCAGCGGCTCGGCCAACCCTTCGTGCGCCCCTGCTTTATCGCCGGCCTGCACGTTACCGGCGTGGCAAAATTCGCAAAAATCACCAAAAGCGTGTTCAGTGTGCCACGCACCTTCGGTATTGACAGAGTCTTCGCCCCGGGTTTCGTGACACGTTTTACAAGACGAAACCGAAGATCCACACTGGGCTTCGGCTGGTTGAGGGATAGCCAGCACCATGCCGACAACAATCAGCACCATGCCAACCAACAGTAAAGAGAATGGTTTTAGAGGTTGCATTGCATCACCTACTTTCAGTCGGTTTGTGAAGAAGTTTTTGCCAGATTTCCTTGTCGAACCAAAATGTCATTTTTAACGGAAAACATAATATCCAAAGCGCCTAAAACTCGCTCATCAGCCAAACTGTAGTAGATATACGAGCCTTCTCGCCTGGTATTTACCAACGAGCGCTCCCGCAGCATTTTCAAATGCCGGGAGACGGTTGCCTGAGGCAAATTCAGGGCATTTACAAATTCATTTACGTGCTTGGGGCCATTACCAAGCTCATATAGAAGCGCGATGCGAGTTGGATCGGCCAAGGCCTGGCATAATGTGGCATGCATTTCTCTTAATTCCTGGGTGTTCGGTCGTTTCATATTTCCCTGCACCTGCATACGGTAATATCCGTATATTCGAATATACTATCCAAATTATACTCATCCCTCTCTTGATTGTATAGTGACAAATGTCACATAACTTTCGTGATTTTTCGCACATGCGCAAAACAAAAATCACATAATGATATTCTTCTGAGCCTTAATCAAAGTTTGACACAACATCGCCATGCCGTTATACTAAAAAAGTCAATGGTTTTTGATAAATTTTATATTGCTCACCCCACTTCAAAAGCAACGATGGATGGATGAAGCGTTTTGCTTTTTGTTTGCAGTTTTGATGTCGCGGCTTGAATTGCTCTCTGTTGCGTTATTCAAGAATTGCCGGCTTTTGATAATATCAAACCCCTTCAGGAGACGTGGATGCGCACCGGAAAATTTTTGCATCAAGGGATGCTGCTGTTTTTTTTGCTGGCACTGATGACCCTGAATGTCGCTGCCTGCGGCGATATTGTTGACCGGGTGGAAGATAAATCAGTGGCCCGGGCCACGGCGCGTTCAACTACTTCGCCAACGCCCACTGTGGTCAAACTCAAACCCACCGCCACACCGCCGCCATTACCGCCCACTTCCACGCCGCGTCCCAGCCCTACTCCCACCCGCACCCCGTCAATTCCGCCCACAGAACCCGCCGCAGACAGCACACCAGCGCCCACACCCACCCCGGCCCCGGCCATCACCGATGTTATGATGGAAATTCCGGCCGGCGCATTTTTGCTGGGCAACGACAACAGCGAACAAAATGAAGGCCCGGCCCAGAAAATGGATTTGCCCGCCTTTTCAATTGATGCCTACGAAATATCCAATGCCGATTTCGCCGCCTTTGTGGATGCTACCGGCTACCAAACGTATCGTGAACAGCAAAACAGCCCCCAAAACTGGCGCTGGGTCTTCCCCGCAGGGAAAGAGAACAACCCGGTGGTATTTGTCACGTTTTTCGATGCCCAGGCTTTTTGTCAATGGGCGGGCAAACGGCTGCCCACCGAATTTGAATGGGAAAAAGCCGCGCGCGGCCCCGACGGCTTCCTTTTTCCGTGGGGGAATACCTACGACCCCACAATGTTCAACGGCAAAGACAGCGGCCAGCGCCGCACCCTGCCGGTGGGGACGTTCCCGGCCAACCCGTACGGCTTGTTCGATGTGGCCGGCAACGTTAAAGAGTGGGTTGCCTCCGCCTATCAAGCCTACCCCGGCAGCAACTACCAGGACCCCTTTTACAACCCGGAAACTCGTGGCTTGCGCGGGGGCGGCTGGTTCGATGAGGAGGCATTTGTGACTACCACCAATCGCAACGGCGGCGACCCCACCATTACCGCCAACGACGACATCGGCTTCCGTTGCGCCAAAGACAAGGAATAAGGCAGGATAACCCGCAACCATCCGCTTAATTCACCTGTTCACCAACTCGCTAAATTGAAAGGAGGCGCGTTTATTGCAAAAAAAATGATGCCGGACAAAAATATAGTTTTAGATACAAAAGGAGGAGATACAAGTGAAAAAACATCTGCTTAAATTGATGGTATTGATTGCGATTCTAATGTTGATAGTTCCCGTTGCCGCTGTGGCGGCTCCCCCCGCACAGGATGGCGGGCAAGATTACGTGGTGGTAGCCGACGATTGGCTCAGTAAACTGGCCGACAAATTCCTGGGCGATATTTTCGCCTATCCGGCCATTACCTACTACACCAACCAGAAAAATGCCGATGACAGCAGCTACGCCAAAATCAAAAACTCCGACGAAATTGAAGTCGGCTGGAAAATTTACATTCCCAGTTCGGAAGAAGCGCAAGCCTACTTTGACGGCCAAACCTCTACGGCGGGCGCAACCGGCGGCGACACCATTAAAATTGGCGCCCTGGCACCCTTAAGCGCTCCGGGGTCTGTAACCGGCGGCGAGGCCATGAAGATTGCTATGGAAATCGCCGTGGAAGAAGTTAATGCGGCCGGTGGCGTGTTGGGCAAACCGGTTGAGATGATTCTGGTTGATACGGAAGGGTTGCCGGAACGAGGCACCGCCGCTATGGAACGCCTGATTGACCAGGAAAAAGTTGTGGGTGTGGTTGGCGAATATCATAGCGCTGTGGGGCTAACCGCCAAAGAAGTGGCCCACGCCAATGGTATGCCCACCGTCTTCGCCGAAACCTGGAACGATAAAATCACCTCGGTGCAATACCCCGAAGTCTTCCGCATTGCGCCTATGTCGTCAGAGGTAGCAGCCATCCACTCTAACTTCATCGCCTCGTTGGGCGTGAAGCGTATTGTGATTATGACCGAAAATACGGGCTATGGCATTCCGGCTGCCGAGCAAACAACCGCCGCCCTGGCCGATTTGGGCGTTGAGGCCGTAACCTTTAACGCAGACATCGGAACCGAGGACTTCTCCGGTATCATCGAGCGTATCAAGGCAGAGAATCCGGAAATGATTTTGGTGACCCTAACCGGCGAAACCTCGTTCAATTTTGAGCAGCAGGCCGCCGAAGCCGGCATTGGGCCGCAAGACGTGCCCATGATTTGCAATCAGGTTGCCGCCGACAACGAAGCCTTTTGGGCCAATGTGCCTGACGGCAATCTGTGTGTCTTCACCCGTATTGGGTTGCCCCTGTCGCTGTATACCCCCGAAACCACTGCCTTTGTTGACAAGTACATAGCCAGGTCAGGCCGGTCAGTAGCCGAGTCTTACGCTATGGAAGCATACGATTCCTTCAAGTTAATGGCCCAGGCCATCAACGAAGCGGGGTCTACTGACTCTACGGCTATCATCAACGCCCTGGAAAACATTTCTTACGCCGGCGCGTTGGGCAACATTTACTTTAAATACGGCACTCACAACCCCATCCCTGAAGGCGTTGACGCCAAATGGTGGCATCAATTCCCCGATCCGGCTGTCACTTTAGTGCAGTATCAAAAAGTGGGCCAGGCTTCGGCAGACGCCCCCGTTGTGTATCCGGATACCTACAAAACGGCTGACCTGATTAGACCCTGATGTCAGTTGAATGATTTGTTAAAGGACAGCCCCGGAACCCAAAAAACCGGGTGCGGGGCTGTCCTTGACGCGATATGAGTTTAATTAATTTCTCACCTTACGCGGTTGAGGATTTGACAAAATAGAGATGTTCAAATTGAGGCAAAAAGTCGAAATTGCAGCTATTCCCCTCCCCCCTGTATCCCCACCTGTGCCCGTTGTTTGGGTGCTTCCCAATGGGCAGGGGGGAGTGAGTAAGAGCGAGGGGGCTTCGCCCCCCCCGCGCATCCCTTTTTGTCCCCACCTGTGCCCCGGATGGGGTACTCCCCCAAATTTGGGGGACGCGGCGCGGTTAGGGGGTGGGGGCAATACCACAATTGCCGGTATTTTGAGTTCATCAAATTCCCAACTGCGTAAGGTGAGTTAATTTTTAATTCGTGACGCACAGGGCGTAGCATAAAGCAATGTTACGCCCTGCACGCTACGTATTACAAAAAGCAAATAACTTTCCCTGAAGGACATATTTATGGAAAACCCCACAATATTTTACTACGCCCTTTTGTGGATTATTGGCTGGGGCGCGGTGGGCGGCATCGTCAGCCCCCGCATTTACGCCCGCAAAGACCTGGATGTTTCGCAGGCAGGGCTGGTGGGAACGGCCGTCGGAGCCGCCGGCGGCCCCATCTCCCTGCTCCCTTTCTGGTATTTTACCCCCACCCTGAATTGGCGCTGGATAGTCGTACCCAGCGTTATCGTTTTGGGTGTTTTTATCGCGGCCTTTGCCAAAGCCGACCCCACCAATTTTTGCGTTGCCCGCAGCGACTACCTGACCACCCAGGTTGCCAACGGATTGGTGATGGGCAGCATTTACGGCCTGATGGCGCTGGGGTTAACCCTGATATTCTCCATTTTAGGTGTGGTCAGCTTTGCGCACGGCGAATTTTATATGATTGGCGGCATGGCGGTTTATTATATCGGGACGGTCTGGTTTCCCGGTTTAAATCCGCTCTTCAGCATTATCGGCGCGGCGATTATCACCTTTTTGATTGGCCTCATCTTCGAAGTTGTCTTTTTGCGGGCCATGAACACCGGGCAAGTAGAGCGCCCCGGCGAGTACGCCATTTTGGTTACATTCGGGCTGGCCTTCTTTTTACAATATCTGGTTCTGGCGCTGGTGGGCGCCAATCCCAAAAAAGTGCCCCGTTTTGTGCAATATCCGGATATCACCTTCCCTTCCGGGGCAGAAGCGCCCCTCTTAACGATGAACGTCCGCACATTTTCCTTCTTTAATTCGATAACAATTTCATCCACACGTATCACCGCCGCCCTGGTTTCCCTGATTTTATTGGGTATTTTAATGTGGTTTCTGTACAAAACGTGGACGGGCAAAGCCTTGCGCGCCGTCAGCCAGGACCGGCAGGCAGCGGCAGTAACCGGCATTAACCCCAACCGCATGAACACCCTGGCTTTTGCCCTGGGGGGGGCGCTGGCAGGAGTTTCCGGGGCGTCGCTGGTGCAGGTATTCTCGTGGGTTCCCTGGGTGGGGGTGCTGGCTTCCGCCCGGTCATTCGTCATTATTGTGCTGGGCGGTATGGGGTCATTGCCCGGCGCGTTCATCGGCGGGCTGATTGTGGGGTTGGTGGAAACCATCGGCGCCGGCTGCATACCAGACCCCCAACGCGCGACAGCATATATTCCCGCTTACGGCATGGTCATTTTGGTGATTGTCTTGCTGCTTAAACCAACCGGGCTGTTTGGGAGAGAGCTATGAGCAAGAGAAACTGGTTGGTGTGGGGATTTACCTTGTCGGGAATTGTGCTTTTGGTTGGATTCCCCTTTCTCACTCCCAATAACTACATTATGCACGTCAGCATCATCGCCTTCTTCTTTGCCATTCTGGCTTCCAGTTGGTCGCTGCTGGCCGGATACGCCGGTCAGTTTTCGTTTGGACATATGGCCTTTATGGCTATCGGCGCATATTCAACGGGGCTTTACAGCAAATTTATTCGACTGGGAACCGCCCCCACCGGCATCTGCACCCCGGAAATAAAAATCGGCGACCACTGGCTGTTTTTCATCAACGCCTACGGCGATAATTGCCTTGATATTGCCAAAAAGACAATGCCCGTCGGCACGCTCATCTATCGCCTGCCCCCCTGGCATGGCATCATACTGGCGGCAATTATGGGAGGCGTGTTCGGCGTGCTGGTGGGGGGGCTGGTGCTGCGCCTGCGCCGAACCTACCTGGCGCTGTTCACCATCGGCTTCTCTGAAATTGTGCGGGTGGCAATTAACGCTGAAATTGCCATTACCGACGGCCCCAACGGCTTGCAATTGCAGCCGCTCTTCCCCAATGGCATGTTCGGGTTCAGCGCGGTCGATAAAATTCCGCCCTATTACGCAATGATGCTGCTGTTTGTGGTATCGATGCTGTTTATGTATTGGCTGACGAACTCCCGCTTTGGGCTGTTCATCCGTTCCATTCGGGAAGATGAGGAAGCCGCCGCCGCCCTGGGCGTGCATATTGTGCGCTACAAGGTGCTGGTATTCACCATCACCAGTATCATCGCCGCCGTTGCGGGGGCGGTATACGCCCACTATGTTCAGGTGATTACGCCCAATATCCTGCTGATTGCCCAGATGAGTCTGGTCATTGCCATGGCGGTTATCGGCGGTCTGGAAAGCCTGCTGGCCGCCGCCATCGGCGCAATTGCTATTGAGTTTATGCTGGAACTACTCCGCGAACTGCACATCGGCCCGCTGGTGGTTGACATGACCACCTGGCGGCTGGTGTTCTTTGGTTTGCTGCTGATGCTCACGCTGCGATTTTGGAACAACGGCCTGCTGTATCCCATCATTCAGCGCTTAACTCGCCGGGGCGTGGCAGAAGAAACGGTAGCCAAACGGTTGGCAGGCCAGGAGGGGGATGTATGATTGAACTGGCGGTAAACAACGTTGCAAAAGATTTTGGCGGTTTACGGGCATTAAACCAGGTGAGCTTTAAAATTAACGGGCCGGAGCTGGTGGGGCTGATTGGCCCCAACGGGGCCGGAAAAACCACGCTCACCAACATCCTTGACGGCGTGCTAAAACCCACCACCGGCACCGTGTACCTTAACGGGCATCGTATCGATATTCTGCCCCCCTATCAGGTGGCCCTGGCCGGCCTGGGGCGCACATTCCAGGTAACACGCGCCTTTCGACGCATGACCGTGCTTGAAAATTTACTGGTTCCGGCTATGGCCCTGCACGCCACGGCCCATCGAAAGGACATGGAAGAAAAAGCCTGGGGCGTGCTGGAATTTTTAACCTTCGAACACCTGGCAAACGATTTGGGCCGCAGCCTGTCCGGCGGCCAGCAAAAATTGCTGGAGTTGGGCCGCTTGCTCATGCTCGACCCGGACATCATCATTCTGGATGAGCCGTTTGCCGGCGTTCATCCCAAATTAATGGAAACAATCTACGAATACATCACCACGGTCAACGCGCAGGGCAAAGCGTTCATCATCATCAGCCATGATATGGACACCATTTTCACCCTCAGCAAGCGACTGCTGGTGTTGCACTTCGGCACGCTCATTGCCGACGGCGACCCCGATGTGGTTCGCCACGACCCGGCGGTGATAGAAGCCTATCTGGGAGAAGAAGACGACGACGCCTTGACCACAACCATCTCTCAGCCGGGAGTTCATCATCCCCCCCCAGAAGGAGGCCCTGAAAATGACCGCCACTGAACGCCCCCCGGCAGCCATCCAAATTGACCCCGCTACCGTGGCAATGGAAATAAATAACCTGTATGTGGGCTATTACCGGGATTTAAATATCTTGCAGGGCGTAATCCTAAAGACGCAACGCGCCAAAATTACAGCCGTCCTGGGGGCCAACGGCGTGGGTAAATCTACCCTGCTGAAAGCCATTTACGGCTTTTTAACCCCAAACCAGGGCCGCGTTACGCTTGACGGCGAAGACGTAACCGGGGTGGCAACCTACCGGCTCATTGAAAAAGGGCTGGCTTATATTCCCCAGCACCCCGGCGTTTTTCGCTGGATGTCCGTTGAAGAGAATCTGGAAATGGGAGCCTACACCTTCCAACGCGACAAAACGCGCATCAAACGCAAAATAGAAGAGATTTATGAACGATTTCCCATCCTCAAAGAGCGCCGAAAATCGTTGGCCGGCAAACTGTCCGGGGGGCAGCAGCGCATGGTTGAGGTGGGCCGCACCCTGATGACCGACCCGAAGGTGATGCTGGTTGACGAACCCACCGCCGGGCTGGCAAAATTGCTTTCGGAAGAAATATATCAAATGTTGATGGCCCTGAGAGATTCCGGCATGACTATTTTGCTGGTAGACCAGGAAATCAGACAGGCCCTGAAAATTGCCGATTATGTGTATGTGCTGGAACTGGGACGTAATAAATTTGAAGGCCCGGTCAGCGAATTTACCGACTTAAAAAAGGCATTTTGGGCATAATGCGCTATAATAAAAACGGTACCAAATAACGAGTACCAATCGTTCAGGGCCACACCGGCGTGACGCCCGCTAACAGTAACTTGAATCAGGAGACACAAACAATGCCTGCCATATCATCTGTAAACCCAAGCCCCCAAATGTCTTCCACGTTAGCCATTAACACCAAAGTGCGCGCCCTGCGGGCCCAGGGCCATTCGGTGTTGCAGCTTGGTTTCGGCGAAGCCCGCTTCCCGGTGCATCCGCTGGTGCTGGCGGCCCTCAAGGCCCACGCCGCCGAACGCTCGTATCTGCCGGTGGCCGGCCTGCCGGAACTCCGGGCCGCCATTGCCGCTTACTACCGCCGCCGAATGGGCATAAACGCCGCCGCCGGGCAGGTTATTGTGGGCAGCGGCAGCAAAAGCCTGCTGTTTGCCGCCCTTCACGCCCTGAAAGGGGATTTACTGCTCCCGATTCCCTCCTGGGTCAGCTACGAAACGCACGCCTTTTTAACGGGTAAAACCACGCACTGGATTCCCACCTCTTTTGAAAACAACCACTGCCTGACCGCCGAAGACCTTGCCGCCGGCATAAAAGCGGCTAAAACAGCCGGAGCGTCGCCGGGGATACTCATCCTCAACAGCCCGCACAATCCCACCGGCGTTATGTATCCGCCCGCGCTGCTGGAATCGCTGGCTCAGGTTGCCAAAGCAGAAAACATCACCATCATCAGCGATGAAATTTACGCCCTGACCGCCTATGGCGATGTGCCCCACACCTCTATTGCCCGTTATTACCCGGAAGGAACCATCATCACCGGCGGCCTAAGCAAACATCTCTCCCTCGGCGGCTGGCGACTGGGGGCGGCCATTGTGCCCGACAATGAGTTTGGGCAAGCGCTGCACCGTTATATGTCGGCGGTGGCCGGCGCCATTTGGACCACCGCCGCCGCGCCCATCCAGTACGCCGCCATTGTGGCTTACAGCAACAACCCGGAAATTGATGCCTACGTTGACGCCTGCACCGCCGTGCATGGCTACGTAACCGGCTATCTCTACGGCGTTATGCAAGCGTTGCACATTCCCGCCCCCCAACCGGCGGGCGGGTTTTATCTGTTCCCCGGCTTTGCCCCCTGGCGGGCGGCCCTGGCAGAAAAACACCATGTTCGCACCAGCCAACAACTGGCCGACCTGCTGTTGCAAGAAGCCAACTGCGCCACCCTGCCCGGCTCGGATTTTGGGGCCGACCCGCTTGACCTGACCCTGCGCCTTGCTACCAGCTACCTGTACGCCCAAACCGATGCAGAGGCTGAAGCCGTGCTGGAGGCGCATCGGAACAACCTCTCGCCAGCCGACCTGCTGCGGCAAACATGCCCCGGCGTTCTGGAAATGGAAGAACGGCTCAGACAATTTGTGGCAGGCCTGGGGAAGCCGGGATAATGGTCAATTTTGAATTTTGAATTTTGGACCTTGCCCAAAACCCGAAGCCTGTTTTCAAGGGAGTCAGACAGTCTCTGGCGGGACGACAACGAGAATGAAAATTTGGTCTGCCCCCACCCGTCGCCGGCGCGACCGCTTCGCGTCCCCCGATGTCGGGGGAGGGTGGGGGAGGGGATTATTTTCAAAGGAGGCAATGTTTTATGCAAGAAGTAGTCATCATTGATGCCGTGCGCTCGCCGATTGGCCGGTACGGCGGCGGGCTGTCCGCTGTGCGGCCGGACGATTTGCTCTCGTACACCTACAAGGCGCTGATGGAACGGACCGGCGTGGACCCCGCCCTGCTGGACGACGTGTACGCCGGGTGCGGTAATCAGGCCGGGGAAGATAACCGCGACGTGGCTCGTATGGCGGTGCTGCTGGCCGGTTTTCCGGTAGAAGTGCCGGGCCTCACCGTTAATCGCAACTGCTCATCCGGGCTGGAAGCGGTGAATCTGGCGGCCAAATCCATCATGGCCGGAGAAGGGGACGTCTACATCGGCAGCGGCGTTGAATCGATGAGCCGCGCCCCGTGGAGTATGCCCAAACCGGCGCGCACCCCCACCTTCAAAGCCCCGCAGGTGTGGGATACCACCGTCGGCTGGCGGTACAACAATCCCAAAATGGAGGCGCTGCATCCGATTGTCAGTTTGGGAGTAACGGCAGAAAATATTGCCGCAGAGATGAACATCAGCCGGGAAGACCAGGACGCGCTGGCCCTGGAAAGCCATCGCCGGGCGGTAGAGGCCATTAACGCCGGGCGCTTCAAAGACGAAATTGCGCCCGTAACCGTGCCCCGGCGCAAGGGCGGCCCCCAAATTGTAGACACCGACGAACACCCGCGCTACACCATCGAAAACGGGAAATACAAACTGGCAACCAGTATGGAAAAACTGGCTAAACTTTCGCCCGCTTTTCGCAAAGGGGGTACGGTCACGGCCGGAAACTCCAGCGGCATTAATGACGGCGCGGCGGCGGTGCTGCTGATGAGCCGCAAAAAGGCCGCCGACCTGGGCCTTAAACCGCTGGCCCGCTGGCTCGGTTCGGCAGCGGCGGGGGTAGACCCCGGCGTAATGGGCTACGGCCCGGTACCCGCCACCCAAAAACTGCTCAAACGACTGGGCCTGACCATCGATGACCTGGGCCTGATTGAGTTGAACGAAGCCTTCGCCGCGCAGACGCTCGGCGTTATGCGCCGCCTGGGGTTAAGTTACGCCAACACCAACGTCAACGGCGGCGCTGTAGCCCTGGGGCATCCGACGGGCGCATCGGGGGCGCGGATTTTAACCACCCTGCTGCACGAGATGAAACGCCGCGCCCCGCAAGCAGGCAGGCCGTATTACGGGCTGGCAACCCTGTGCGTGGGCGTGGGTATGGGCGTATCTACCCTCATCGAATGGCTGGATTGACACTCTCTTTTTGCTGAAAACAGGTATGAAACGAGGAAAATTATGCGCAGACCCCTTTCCGGCATCCGCGTAATCGGTATGGAACAGTATATGAGCGCCCCCTACTGCACCATGTTGCTGGCAGACGCGGGCGCGGAAGTAATCAAAATTGAACGCCCCGGCACAGGCGACCCCCGCCGGGCCATTCCGCCCTTTGTGGAAAAGGACGGCAAAAAGAAAGCCGGCGGATTTTTATCGTACAACCGCAACAAAAAAAGCGTATCGCTGAATTTGCGGTCTCCGCAGGGGCAGGAAATTTACAAACAACTGGCAGCCAAAGCCGATGTGGTGGTAGAGAACCTGCGCCCCGGTTCAATGGATAAAATGGGGCTGGGCTACGAAGCCTTGAAAACCCTCAACCCGAAACTGGTTTACGCCGCCATCTCCGGCTTTGGACGATTGCCCGGTTATCAGGGGCCGTACAGCAATCGCCCGGCCTTCGACATTGTGGCTGAAGCCATGAGCGGGGTGATGCACCAGGTGGGCTTCGCCGATAAACCCCCCTCGTGGACAATTTACGGCATGGCCGATGTCTATTCCGGCATGGTGACAGCCTACGGGGTGATGCTGGCCCTGTTTATGCGAGAGCGCACCGGGCAGGGGCAGTTTGTCGATTCAGCCATGTTCGATAATATGCTGGCCCTTAATGAGCGGATGGTGACGCTCTTTTCGACAGCCGGACAGTCTCCCCGGCGCGGCCTGCTGAAAAACCTGTATCCGCGCGGGGCCTTCAAAACCAAAGACGGTTACATCGCCCTGAATGTGCCCAATGACCTGATTTGGCAGCGACTGTGCCGGGCTATGGGCCGCGAAGATTTAACGGACGACCCGCGCAGCAACAGCGGCACGGCGCGCGCCGCCAACAGCCCATTTTTACAGCCGATTATCGAAGGCTGGCTGGCCGCGCTCACCCGCGAGGAAGCGGTGACCCGCCTGAACGAAGTGGGCGTGCCCACCGGCCCCGTTTATCGCGCCGAAGATGTGTTTGCCGACCCGCAAGTGGCCGCCCGCCACATGCTGCTGACCGTGCCGGACCCCGATGTAGGGGACTTCCGGTTTGCCCGCACCCCCATCCACCTTTCCGATGCGCCGGAACTGCCCGCCAACCCCGCCCCCAACCTGGGGCAGGATACAGCCGCCGTGCTGCAAGACCTGCTGGGATATTCCGCAGAGCAATTGGCAGAATGGGCAGAAGCGGGCGTTATTCAATTGCGGGGATAATACGTCGAAACGAAGGGCGCGGCGGCCATAGCCACCAATTGCTCGTAGGCCGCTTGCCGGCTGGAAAGCCCGCCCGTCAAAATGCCGATGGCCCCCTGCCTGTGTTTGGTGTTGCGCATCCTGGAGAGGGCATCCATAGCCGGGCCAAGTTCCCCGCCCTGCCGCAACGCATCGGCCACCGCCGGAGGGAGCAGCATATTCAACCCGCCGCCAAAACCAACCCGTCCCCGCGCATCGACAATGGCGCACCAGGCGCAGGTCATCACCCCGCAGGGCGTTTCCTTGACTCCGCCTTCCAGCCCCACGCCAAAATCGGCGGCGCCGGCATGTTGCGCCGCCCGCGCCCGGTTTTCCGCGCCCCGGCGCGTTTCGTCATCGCCCCAGGGTTGCTCGGATACGCCACTGGACACGGTTACGGCCACCCAGTCAATTGCAGGAAACGCCCGGCTGAGTATCGCCTGGGCGGCGGCCAGTTTCACCGGATTTTTTGAGCCGACAGCAATGGTTATCATCAATGGAGTACCGTCCTTTATTGTATCTATACAACCACTGGTTTTGTTTTGAACCAAATATTTTTGTCTGACTGCAATTTCACCCTGCCCCCTTCCTTGCGAGGGGGATGTGCCCTGTATAGTTGCCCTTTATTTCGGGTTTCACGCCGTAATCATAGCTCGAAAGCCGCTATTCAGCAACAGGTGCCCGGCGCAGCGCGCAGCGCCACTACGTTTGCCCTTTCCCTTTGCCCTTCGAATTTTGGTAGTGGCCAGGATTGACTGATGGACGAAAACCCCCTCCCCGACCCTCCCCCTAAAAGGGGAGGGAGAAAAATTCCCTCTCCCCAGCGGGGAGAGGGGGAAAGACAATTTGTCCCATCAGTTAAAAATTACCACCACCCGAATTTTTAATTGCCGGGGTTTGTGTCTACACCTTGCTTTGTGTTAAAATAGCATCCTTATGAACGATGTCCGGCTTTATCCGCTGACCCCGGCCCTGATTTTTGGGGCTAACGCGGCAATCATCACCATATTGTCCCGATATTTTCCGAAGGTGTCTTCTCAATACCGGCAAGCGACTACGTATTTTAATTTTGCGCTGGTGGCTGCCGTTTTTTTTGCGCTGGCCCGGCGCATTGCCCTCCGGTTGACCACCCCCTTCTTCGCCGCGCCGACGGTTTTTTCGTCGTGGGGCACGGGTGACGGCATGACTATTCGGCTGGACGGCATGAGCCTGGCTTTTTTACTGCTGCCCACGCTGTTGCTGCTGGCCCTGTTCTGGATTCGGCAGGTCAACAACCCGGCAGCGATGCTTTGGCCGGCGGGCGCGGCGGCTGTGGTTTTTGTGGCGGCCAATGGCTTGAGCTTTAGTCTGGGGCTGCTGTTATTCGATATGGCCGGCGCGCTGTACTGGCTCAAACACAACCGGCTGAATCTGGCTGTGGCCCGTTTGCTCCTTTCGGTTTTTACCACAATGGCCCTGATGCTGGCCGGTTTGCCTGCTGCCACAGCGATGAGCGGCGCGTTTTTGGCCGCCGCCCTGTGGGGTCGTCTGGCCTTGCTGCCCTTCATTGAAGTTGCTCGCCTGCCCCAAAGCGAACTTTCTGCCGGCGATGGCATGTTCTGGACGGCAGTCAGCGCGGCGGTGGGTATTTTTACCGCCGCCCGGTTTTTGACCGCCCCCGCGCTGCCGTTCATCCAATGGCTGACGGGGGGCATCTTGCTACTGAACGCCCTGTTGGCCTGGCTACATTCCCCCGCCAAAGAAGGTATGCGGCGCAAATTATTGCGGCTGATTTTACTGCAACCCGCCCTGGCCCTGCTGATGACGCCCCTTTCGGCGCGGGCGGCCATCACCCTGACGCTGGGCTACTCGCTGGCGCTGGGCGCTTTGTGGATTACGCCGCGCGTGGGCCGGCCCTCCCTGGCAGAACGGCACTGGTTGTGGATTTACACGGCCCCCATTCTGGCAACGCTTTCTCTGGCCGGTATGCCGTTCACCTTCGGCTGGGTGGCGTTTCAAGCCCTGTTTCAACGCTTAAGCACCGGCCCCCAACCATGGCCGGCTATCGTCATTTTGGCCCTGGGCATCGGCTTTTCGGTTTTGTATCAATACTGGCAAGGCCTGTTGACCGGCCACGATAAAACAGAAACCACCCTGCTGACGGCCTTAACCCTGACTATCCCGTTTTTGCTGCCCGGTGTGGCCGGCATCATCTTCAATATCATCACCGGATTGACGCTCTCGCCTGCCGGCGCATCGACCATGACCGGCACCCTCACCTACCTGCTCCCGGTATGGTTGATAGCTGTCGGGCTGGGTTACGCCCGCAAAACGCTGCTGCATCAACCGGATTTGGATGTAGCCGCGCTGGAGACTATATTTAGTCTGGACTGGTTGTGGCCGCACCTTCGGCGCAGCGGAGATATAGCCGGGCGTGGTGTTTTGCGCGTCAAGGCCATTTTTGAAGGAACCGCTTATCTGGCCTGGGCTATTTTTATCACCCTGGTCAGTGTTGTGATGGTAATTTTACAGTGACCGATTTAACGATAAACGCGCTCTTCAACCTGACAGGCCGGCTGCCGCTGGAAGCGGCCACCCTGCTGTTTTTTGTAACCGGCGGCTTGCTGTTCCTGATAGAAGACTGGCGGCTTTCGGTGGGCTTGCTGACCGGGCAATACCTGACGATGGGGCTGGTGGTGGGCCGGCTGTTGCGCCCGGAAATCGGCTATGCCAAAGTGCTGGTGGGGCTGTTCATCGGCCTGATGCTGTATCTTTCGGCCCGGCAGGCGGGCTGGCGGCAGCGATTAACCTTTGCTACTCACGGCCTGCGCACTTTGCTGACCACTACTCCCAACAGCGGCAACATCTTTCCCCCCGGACGCGCTTTTCGGCTGATGACCATGCTGCTGGCCGGCGTCACGGCGGTTTCGCTGGCGCAATCGTACCCGCTGGGCCACCTGCCCCATACGGTGACGCTCTCGGTGTATTGGCTGATGATCATCGGCCTGCTGGTGTTGCTTTTTACCGGCCACCCGCTAAAAGTGGGGCAGGGCCTGTTGACTTTCATCACCGGCTTTGAAATCTGGTTCATCACCCTGGAAGGGAGTCTGTTGATGGCCGGCTTGTGGGCCGTTATCAATTTAATGATAACGCTGGCGGCAGGCTATCTGGCCGCCGTGCGCGGCGTGAATCCGGAGGAAAATTTTTGAATTTACCGTCTCTCTTTTCCGGCTGGTGGGCAATGTTCACCCCCATGCTGCTTATTCCGGTTGTTTATGCTCTTCGGCGACGGACAATGGGCGGCCGGCTGGCCGTGCTGGCCGCCGGAGGCACCGCCTGGTTAACGGCCCAACTGCCCCAACCGGAAACCGTATATTTGTTGGGGCGGCCTTTGATATTTTCTCAACTATGGGTTTTTAACGCCGTACTGTTGCTTTCCATTACGGCTGTGCTGTTTGTGTCGGCCACCTCAATTTCGCAGGGATGGTCGTTTTATCCGTTTGGCCTGGTTATTTTGCTGGTATTAATGCTGGCCGGGGCCACCAAACACCTGGGCATCAGCGCCATGCTGGTTGAAATAGCCGCCTTGTTGGCCGTGTTCATCATTCAGGCCGGGCGGCCCGGTTCGGTGCGGGGGGGATTGCGCTTTTTGGTGATGATGACTCTGGCGTTGCCCCTGTTTTTGCCGGCCGCCCGCTACAGCGAATTGTATCGGGACCGGCTGCGCGACCCCCTCTTTCTGGCCCAGCTTGGCCTGCTGGTGGGGGGCGGATTCGGCTTGTGGCTGGGGGTGTTTCCGGTTCACGGCTGGAGTACCGCCATTGCCACCGAAGCCTCTCCGGGGGTAACGGCCTTTATCCTGGTTGCCTTCCCGGCCACGGCTGTATTAATTCTGTTGCAATATCTGGCCCAGGCCCCCTGGCTGCTGGACACTCCCAACGCCCGGCAAATTATTGTAATGTTCGGCCTGTTAAGCGTGGTGGCCGGCGGCTTTTTTGCAAGCGTCCAAACCCGCTTCGACGCGCTGATGGGCTATACCGCCCTGTTCGACATCGGCGGTATTTTGCTGGCATTGGGCCTGGGGTCTCAGGCGGGTATCACCCTGATACTGCTGGGCCTGGTCAACCGCACCATTGGCCTGGTACTCATCGGCGTCAACACGGCTTCCATCCAAACCTTAACCGGCGGAACCACTTTTAAGCAGGCGTCAGGTCTGGCCCGCCAACATCCGCTGACGGCCCTGGGCCTGATGGTGGGCGCGGCCACCCTGGCGGGGGCGCCGTTCACCGCCGGCTTTGTCTCCAGATGGCTGCTGCTGCGCCCCCTGGCCGCCCTTGACCCGCGCTGGGCCGTCATCCTGCTGTTGGGCAGTTTGGGCATAACCATCGGTTATTTGCGGGGGCTGCGGGCGCTGGTTGAACCCTTGCCCAACAAACCGGCCCCACGCCGCCACCTGCGGCCCCAGGTAGTAACGCCGGCGCTGGTGACGCTCTGCCTGGGCATTGGCCTGTTTCCACGGCCTGTGCTGGCGTTGATACAATCCATCATCGCTACGGTCAATATACCGATTCTGTAAATCCGGTTTCAACAAGCCGCCTCATCAAAAGGACTTGAGCGTGACCATTGCCACCCCGCAAAACATCGAATATCTGGAACAAGCAGGCCGGGTTGTGGCCCTGACCATTGAAGAAATGCGGCAAAACCTGCAACCGGGCATGACCACCCTTGAGCTGGACGACATCGGCGCCCGGTTTTTGGCCCGCCACGGCGCGCGCTCTGCCCCCCGGCTGGTGTACAATTTCCCCGGCACAACCTGCATCAGCGTCAGCGAAGAAGTGGTTCACGGCGTGCCGGGCGAGCGTATCATTCACCCCGGCGACCTGGTGACCATTGACGTAACCGCCGAACTGGACGGCTACATCGCCGATGCGGCCATCACCGTACCCATGCTGCCCGTTTCTCGTGTGGCAGAACAGCTTTTGCAAGCCACCCAATCGGCATTGCGAAAAGCCCTGCAAGTAGCCCGCGCCAATCGGCCCTTGAACGCCATTGGCCGCGCCGTGGAAACGGAAGTGAAACGGCGCGGCTTCACCATCATCCGCCCTTTAACCGGGCATGGTCTGGGCCGCACCATCCACGAAGAGCCATCCGTCCCCAATTTTTACCATCGTCGTCTGAAGCAGCCCCTTGAAGAAGGGCTGGTCATTGCCATTGAGCCGATTGTCTCCGCCGGAAACGGCCAAATTATCACCGAAGCAGATGATTGGACCATCAGCACCGCCGACGGCAGCCTGAGCGCCCATTTTGAGCATACCATCATCATCACCAAAGGACGACCTGTTATTTTGACGAAACTTTAATGACCGGAGATTAATTAATTGTCACATTTTGCCCTGATTAACGATGAAATGAAAATTAACTTCACTATTCACCGTTCATACTTCATTCATTCACTATTTTATTTTGCCTGATAACCAGGAGGACACATTTATGTCTACCACCCTCAAGCCCAGCGCCCAAAAAGTGCAAGATACCCTGATTGAATTGGGATTTGCCAACACCATCATCGAACTGCCCAACAGCACCCGCACCGCCGTTGAAGCGGCTCAGGCTGTCGGCTGCGACGTGGCTCAAATTGCCAAATCGCTTGTCTTCAAAACCAAACGCACCCAACGCCCGGTGCTGATCATTGCCGGCGGCAGCAATCGAGTGAACGAAAAGAAGATGCGGGCCGTCATCGGCGAAAAACTGGGCAAACCTGACGCCAATTTTGTGCGCCGGCACACCGGCTTTGTCATCGGCGGCGTGCCGCCGGTGGGCCACGCCACCCGGCTGGAAACCTACATTGATGAAGACCTGCTGCAACACGAAACCATCTGGGCGGCGGGCGGCAATCCCTTTGCCCTCTTTCAACTGACCCCGGCAGAACTGGTGGCGATGACCGGCGGGCAGGTGCTGGCAGTCAAATAAAACAAACAGCGTTTCACATCAAGGAGGATAGTTATGCAAAAAATTGTTGAATGTGTGCCCAACTTTAGCGAAGGCCGCCGCCCGGAGGTGGTGCAACAGATTGCCAAGGCCGTCAACGCCGTGGCCGGGGCCACCGTGCTGGATTACTCGCTGGACGCCGACCACAACCGCAGCGTGGTCACATTTGTGGCCCCGCCGGAAACGGTGGGCCAGGCCGCCTTCGCCGCCATTGCCAAAGCCGCCAGCCTGATTGATATGACCCAACACACCGGGGCGCATCCGCGTATGGGGGCCACCGATGTATGCCCCTTCATCCCCATTAAAGGGGTGACGATGGACGATTGCGTAGCCATTGCCAGAACCGTCGGACAACGGGTGGGGGATGAACTGGACATTCCGGTGTATCTGTATGAAAAAGCCGCCGCCCGCCCGGAACGGGAAAATCTGGCGAAGGTGCGGAAGGGGCAATATGAGGGCATCCGCGACGCCATCGCCACCGACCCGGCCCGCACCCCCGATTTCGGCCCGGCAAAAATGGGGACCGCCGGGGCCACGGCCATCGGCGCGCGCCAGTTTTTGGTGGCCT
>JAJRUC010000319.1 GCA_024278015.1 Chloroflexota bacterium | reverse complement strand
CAGACGGGCGGCCCCTATACCCGCGATGATGTTGCCCACGTTCCCCCCGCATGGCTTAATCGCTATTTTCGGCAAGAGCAAGACCGCTTTTTTGTTGAACCGTCGTTGCAGAAAAAAATAACGTTTCGACAACACAATATGTTGTCGGACCCGTTTGAAGGTGATTTCGACCTGATTATTTGTCGAAATGTGGTGATTTATTTTACCGCAGAAGTGAAAGACAGATTATACCGGCAATTTGTCAACGCTTTACGTCCCGGTGGAATTTTGTTTGTCGGCGGCACAGAAATTATTTCCAAAGCTGCCGATATGGGATTGCGCGTGACGGACATTTCTTTTTATCGCCGTGAAGAGGGTGTTGGTTTGCCCCAAGGGAGACAGCCGTGAATGTAAAATTTCTTAATCCGTTTGTAGAAGCCGCTTACATGGTCCTGGAAAGCGAGGTGGGCCTGAAAGCCGAGCGCGGTGAAATTTCTTTGAACCGCTCGGCCTACACCGCCGACGACATTACCGTGCTTATCAGCCTGGTGGGCCAGGTGAAGGGCGTGGTGCTGTACAGCATGAGCGAAGCTACCGCCATCTCGATTGTATCGGCAATTTTAGACCAGCAGTTTGAAGAATTTGACGATCTGGCCCAAAGCGGCATTGGCGAGCTGGGCAATGTCATTACCGGCCAGGCCGGCCAGCGGCTGGCCTCTGCCGGCATTGAATCACAAATATCGCCGCCGACAATGATTATCGGTAAAGGCACTATGGTTTCCACCCTTGATTTTCAGCGCATTGTCGTTCCTTTGGATACCGACTTCGGTCCGTTGCAAATTCATCTGGCCCTTAGAGAAGAGGGCGTCTGAAATGGCGGGTGAACTATGAAATTACAAGTAAATATCCTGAATCCTTTTGTCATTGCTGCCGGAGAAGTGTTGTCTTCCGAACTGGGAGTTAATATCAAACGCGGCCAGCTTCGTTTGCACAGAGAAACGCACATTAGCGAAGATATTACCGTGCTGATTAGCCTGGTGGGTGATGTGTGGGGCGTGGTGATGATTAGCCTCTCGTTTGAAACGGCCAAAGCTATTATCTCCCGGATGCTGGGCGAAGAAGTGGTCGATTTTAATGAACTGGCCCAAAGCGGCATCAGCGAACTGGGCAATGTCATATCCGGCCTGGCCATTACCAAACTGGCCGCCGCCGGCTACCACGGCGACATCTCTGTGCCCACCCTGATTGTCGGCAAAGGCTCCAAAATTTCCACCTTCGATATTGCCCGCATCATTGTGCCCCTGGATACCGATGTTGGAACTGTCAGTTTAACCCTGGCGGTTAAACTCACCCCAAAAAAGACAACCAAAGCCTCTTCCTGGCAAATGGGTTAATTTACTCCTCCTGTTCTTTGTCATAAAAAAGGCGTACTTGCAAAAGTGCGCCTTTTTCTTTACGGTATGTTTACGGAGCGTTTAGGCAAGGTTTACTGAACTGGCCGGCAGGAGATGATACAATAGGGGGTGTATACTGTCAGGGGAGATACGCCTATGAAAGTGATAATTCTGGCCGGCGGGTTGGGGACCCGCTTGCAGGAAGAAACGGTCATCAAACCGAAGCCGATGGTTGAAATTGGGGGGCGACCTGTTTTGTGGCACATCATGAAGCATTATTCCTATTATGGCTTTAATGAATTTATCTTCGCCCTGGGCTACAAAGGTGAAGTCATCAAACATTATTTTCTGGATTATTATGCCTTGAACAGCAATTTAACCGTCAATTTATCAACCGGCAATGTGCAGGTCAGGAACAAGGAATCTGAAGACTGGACGGTGCATCTGGTGGATACCGGCCAAACAACCGGCACCGGCGAGCGCATAAAACGCCTGCAATCCTGGGTTGCCGGCGAAACGTTTATGGTCACTTACGGCGACGGGGTGACGGATATCAACTTGCAGGCCCTGTTGCAATTTCATCGCCAACAAAAGCGGATAGCCACCGTTACCGCCGTGCGCCCCCCCGCCCGCTTTGGCGGCTTAATGTTCAACGGTAATCTGGCCGCCCGTTTTACCGAAAAACCCCAGGCCGGCGAAGGCTGGATAAACGGCGGTTATCTGGTCTTTGAGCCGCAAGTCTTTGATTATTTCCCCGCCGGTGAATCTGACCTGGCCGCCGACATCCTGGAAAATCTGGCCGCCGATGAAAATCTGGCCGCCTATCGCCACGACAGCTTTTGGCAGTGCATGGATACCATGCGCGACAAAGTACTACTGGAAAAACTATGGCAGCAGAAATCTCCTCCGTGGAAAATATGGAACTGAACCGTCTTTTTTGGCGAGACAGGCCCGTATTTGTAACCGGAGCCACCGGCCTGGTGGGGGGCTGGCTGGTTAAGCGCTTGCTGGGCATCGGGGCCGATGTCACCTGCCTGATACGAGACTGGGTTCCCCAAAGCGAACTGCTTCGGGCCGGCCTGCCGGCCCAGGTGAAGATTGTGCGCGGCGATGTGCGCGACCAGCCCCTGCTGGAACGCATCCTGGGTGAACACGAAATTGACACCGTCTTCCATTTGGCCGCTCAAACCATCGTCGGCATTGCCAATAAAAACCCGGTTTCTACCTTTGAGTCTAACATTCAGGGTACGTGGGCCTTGCTGGAAGCCTGCCGTCGCAGCCCGGCCGTCAAGCAAATCGTCGTCGCTTCTTCCGATAAAGCCTATGGCGACCAGCAAAATTTGCCGTACACCGAGACCACCCCCCTGCAAGGCCGGCATCCCTACGATGTCAGTAAATCGTGCGCCGATTTGATTACCCATTCCTACGCGGACACCTACGGGCTGCCCGTGGCCGTTACCCGTTGCGGCAATTTTTTCGGCGGCGGAGACTTGAACTGGAACCGCATTGTGCCCGGCACCATTCGGGCTGTGTTGCGCAACCGGCGGCCCGTCATTCGTTCCGACGGCCGCTTTGTGCGCGATTATCTTTACGTGGAAGACGGCGTGGCCGCCTACATGCTCCTGGCCGAAAATCTGGCCCATCGACCCGAATTAATTGGCGAAGCCTTTAACTTTTCCACCGAAAAACCCCTGACCGTTCTGGCCCTGACCCACCGGATTTTAACCCTGATGCGCGCCGACCTTGAGCCGGAAATACGCAACGAAGCCGGCCACGAAATCAGGCAGCAATATCTGAGCGCGGCCAAAGCCAAAAAGATGCTGGCCTGGCAGCCCTTGTTTAATCTGGATACCGGCTTGCAACGAACCATTGCCTGGTATCAAACTTTTTTGACCCAATAATTATGTCGATTGAATCTTTGCGCAGCCAAATATTGAATTTAGTGACCGAGTATCACCGGCAGGCGTTTCCGGCGGCGGAATTTATCCCCGGCCAAACCGCCGTGCCGGTTTCCGGGCGGGTTTTTGATGCCACGGAGATGCAATATCTGGTTGATTCTGCGCTGGATTTCTGGCTGACCGCCGGTCGCTTTGCCGCCGAATTTGAGCGCGACTTCGCCGAATTTATGGGAACCCGCTACGCTCTGCTGGTTAATTCCGGCTCGTCGGCCAACCTGCTGGCCCTCTCGGCGCTCACCTCGCCCAAACTTGGCCGCCGACAATTGCAGCCGGGCCATGAAGTCATCACCGCCGCCGCCGGGTTTCCCACCACCGTCAACCCCATTGTGCAGAACGGGCTGGTTCCGGTGTTTGCGGATGTGGAGATTCCCGCGTACAACGTTGATGTTTCCCGGCTGGAGGAGGCCCTGTCGCCCCAAACAAAGGCCATCATCCTGGCCCATACCCTGGGCAACCCCTTCGATGCGGCTGCCGTGGCCGATTTTGCCCGCCAAAACGGGCTGTGGTTCATCGAAGATTGCTGCGACGCCGTCGGCTCGACGCTGGGCGGGCAGATGGTGGGCGCGTTTGGCGATTTGGCGACGGTCAGTTTTTACCCGGCCCACCATATTACGATGGGCGAAGGGGGCGCGGTGCTGACCAATAACCCGCAACTCAAAACGCTGGTCGAATCGTTCCGCGACTGGGGCCGCGATTGCTGGTGCGCCCCCGGCCAGGATAACACCTGCGGCAAACGGTTTCGGCAGCAAGCCGGTGGATTGCCCGCCGGCTACGACCACAAATACACCTATTCGCACCTGGGCTACAACCTGAAGGCCACCGACATGCAAGCCGCCGTGGGCCTGGCCCAGCTAAACAAGCTGCCCGGCTTCATTGCCGCCCGCCGCCGAAACTTCGGGCGGCTGTTTGACGGCCTGCAAGACCTGCAAGACGTGTTCATCCTGCCCCGGGCCGCGCCCGACAGCAAACCGGCCTGGTTCGGCTTTGCGCCGGCGGTGCGACCCGATGCGCCGTGTTCCCGCCGCGAAGTGATTGAGCATCTGGAAAGCCGCCGCATCGCCACCAGATTGCTGTTCGGCGGCAACTTAATTCGACAGCCGGCCTATCGAAACGTGAATTATCGCCCCGTGGGCCACCTGCCCAACACCGATTTTGTGATGAACAACGTCTTTTGGCTGGGCGTTTATCCCGGCCTGACCGATGATATGCTCGATTATATGCTGGATACGCTGCATAGCCTGGTTAAATTGCAATCTGCGACGGTGGGCAAGTGAGAGCTTGACAACAATTCTACCCTCTCCTCAGCCTCTCCCTGCCAGGGGGAGGCTGAGGCCGCAGGCGGCGGGAGGGGGTTGTTGAAAGGATGGTGAGATATGTCGAAATTATTGTTTGTATTTGATTTAGCCAACAACCACATGGGCAATGTCGAACACGGTTTGCGGGTCATCAGAGAAATCCGCAAAGCCACCGCCGGCTTCGATTTTGACTTTGCCTTCAAATTTCAGTACCGGCATCTGGATACCTTCATCCACCCCGCTTTTAAAGACCGGCTGGACATAAAGTACGTCAAACGGTTTTCGGAAACCCGGCTGTCGAATGACGAATTGCGGCGGATGAAGGACGAGGTGGACGCATTGGGCTTTATCGGCGTCTGCACTCCCTTCGATGAAAAATCGGTGGATTTGATTGAAGAGCATGGCTTCGACATCATCAAAATTGCCAGTTGCTCCTTTACCGATTGGCCCTTGCTGGAGCGTATTGCCCAAACCAGCCGCCCGATTATTGCCTCGGCGGCGGGGGCCTCGCTGGATGAAATTGACAAGGTGGTCAGCTTTTTTGAGCATCGGCAAAAAGACCTGACCCTGATGCACTGCGTGGCCGAATATCCCACCCCGGATGACAATTTGCAGCTTAACCAGATTGATTTGTTCCGGGCGCGGTATCCCCGGTTGCGCCTCGGCTATTCTACCCACGAAAGCCCAGACAATGTTGAGGCGGTGAAGATGGCCGTGGCCAAAGGGGCCACCGTGCTGGAGAAACACGTCGGCCTGAAAACCGAAGCCTGGGGCCTGAACGCCTATTCCGCCACGCCGGAACGGCTGGCTGCCGAGGGTCAGCCAGAGTTGTTCGCGCCGTTGCAAGTGAGGGCAATAGAACTGGCGAAGGCGGCTGTGGCGGCGTGTGGCAGGCCCGTTCGTGTGGCGGGATGTTTGCCGCCGCTTTATTCATCTTACCAGCCGGAACTGGCCACGGATTACGACACCGTGCTGGGGCTGTATCGCCGGATCGCGGCCGCGCAAAAAGATCAT
>JAJRUC010000318.1 GCA_024278015.1 Chloroflexota bacterium | reverse complement strand
TCCCCGAATCACAAATTCACGCCCAGCACATCGGCGGGGGATTCAATCACAGTTTCGGATACGTGAAATTGACCATCGCCCACCACGGCTCGCAATTGCCCGACGGCAGTGGCGGCGGCAGTCCCGCCGGGTTCCTTATCACCACCGCCGGCAAAAAACTCTACTTTGCCTGCGATACCGGCTTGTTCCCCGGTATGCTGCTGTACGGCAACGAAGGCATTGATTTGGCGGTGATTCCCATCGGCGACAATTTTACGATGGGCCCCGACGACGCTCTGCTGGCGGTCAAACGGCTTTCCCCGAAAACGGTGGTGCCGTGCCATTACAACACGTGGCCTGTTATTGAACAGGATGCGGGCGCGTGGAAATCGCGGGTGGAAAAAGCCACCGAGGCGAAAGTGGTCGTACTCGACCCCGGCGGCTCGCTGGAAGTGTAGTTTTCAGGTTTTAGAGAAAGAGATACGTTTCCGCGGGTTTATCGTCCCGGCGGAGTCAGGCGGTCTTCCGGCGCGGCCAAAACCCCGCCCGCCAGCAAAATCAGGATAATGCCCAAAACAAAGTAGGCCGGTCGCCGGGAATGTCCGGCAGGCCCTCTGTTTTGGCCGGTAGTCGGCAAAAACGCCCCTATGGCAGAATTGGAGACAGCGCCGGTTGGAGTCAGTTCCATTGTGCTGTTTGGTGTACTTTCGACCATATTTTCTGTTGTGGCGGTGGGGCTTGATACAACAGAGCCGGTCAGAGGCAGGGTATCGGTCAGGGTTGGCGTACCTGTGCCGCCGCCGGAGCCGGTGTACGGTTGCGGCATTGATATGGTGATGCCGGTTGTGACGGTAACGGCCGCCGGCGTCACCAACAGTTCACTGGCGGTTGGGGCAGGAGTGGCGGGTTTTGCAGTGGGCGACGGAGTGGCCGTAGCCGGTTTCGGCGGGGGCGGCATTGCCGTTGCGGTCTTTGTCGGCGGGGGGCCTGGAGTTTTGGTGGGCGGCAGCGGGGTAGAGGTGGCCGCCGGCAGGGAAGCCGTAGCCGGCGCAGTGGCCGTTACCGCCGCCACCAGCGTGGGTTCATCATCAACCAGGATACCGGCCATTAGAGCAGCGACTCCCATGAAAAAGAGCAGGGCGCTCGTAATGAGTCGCCGTCGCCGTCGCCGGATTTGGTAATCAATTACAGGCGTGTGCATCTCACCGCATCCGAAACATGTTAATTTTTGGTTGCCCGGTCACGGGCCTGTTTTATCCATGATTCAATATCAGTTCGCTGCCAGTTTTTAATATCCAGCACCCGCCGCAAGTGTTCTGCGTCGGCTTCAGCCAAATCATGACAGGAATGAACGCCCACGTCCCGCAACTTCCATTGATACACGGCCCCGATGCCCTTGATAACGGTCAGGTCATCGGGATGTGATTTCATGTAGGTGATAAAGCGTTCATTGATGGCCCGGCCTTTGGCATCGACCGCTTCCAGTTCTGCCAGCAAGGTTTTCAGTTCTTCCTCTTTTTGCTGCAATATGTCAATCAGCCCCTGCACGTTGTCTGTTTTGGCCGGCTCCAGGATGGCAATGCGTTCCGCTTCCATAATATCGTCCGTATCATCCATATCTACAACGTCAGATTGGGGCGGGGGCAGTTGTTTGGGCGCGCGCCGGGCAATTTGCAACTGTTCGGTCAGCTCCCGGTTGCGACGATAGGCTTCTTCCAGCAACCAATCAAGAAAGAAGCCCAGTATCATGCCAAAGGCCAGTCCGGCCAGTACAAACGCCACGCCCTGCAAACTGTTCAGGCCGACAATCGCCCCAATAATAAAGCCCAGAACCAAACAGACGATGACAACAGCCACCCAGGTTAGTCGCCGCATGGGGTACTTCCTCCCTCTCACTACAAAATCACGTCTGCCGGGTTGGCCTCGGTGTCGACGCGATAGCCCACTTTACCATAATGACAACTTCAGTATACCACAAGACAAAGAAACTGCAACCCGAAATTCAGTCCAAATTGCAATTTTTATTGAAATTCGTGATATAATATGCTGTGACAGGAGATGACGTATGACCAATAAACAAAATCAGGCGCAAGCGATTGCCCAGGCAATGCGCGTCAAACAGCGATACGAAGCCCGGCTGCTGCAACGGGAAGGCGTGACAGGGGTGGGCATTGGGTTGAAACTGAAGGATGGTCAATCGACCGGGCAGGTGGCGATTGTGGTGAACGTCCGCCGAAAACTAAATCAAACCGAATTGACACCCCCGGAAATTATCCCCCTGACCCTGGATGGTATTCCGGTGGATGTGGTTGAGACCGGTCTCTTCAAAGCCACTGAAACCGGGTTGTAAAAGGAGCAATTATGGCAATTCGTCTGGAGCATGCGGTATCGGTAAAACAGGCCAACGTTCAGCATTTAATCAGCCGCCGCAACGTGGTGGGCGTGGGCGTGGGCTACAAGGTTACGTCCGGCGGCCCCACCGACGAGATTGCGGTGGTGGTGAACGTGGCCCGGAAAATTCCCAAAGCGCAACTGGCTGAATCAGATTTGATACCCAAAACCATTAATCAGGTGCGCACCGATGTGATAGAAACCGGAGTCATCCGGGCCTTTCAGGGGCCGAAAGACCGCTGGCGGCCCACCATTCCGGCGGGTGTTTCCATCGGACACATTAATGTGACCGCCGGCACGCTGGGATGCCTGGTTAAACGGGGGAACCGGATTTATATCTTAAGCAATAATCACGTTTTAGCCGATGTGAACGCCGGGAAGCCGGGTGATGCCATCATTCAACCCGGCTCCTACGACGGCGGCGCGACGGCGGACCGGGTGGCGGTGCTGGACGATTATATTCCGCTGGATTTCGGCGGTGAAAAGGCGAAGTGTTCTGTAGCCAATGGCGTGGCCCGCGTGTTGAATGCGCTGGCAAAATTCACCGGCTCCAGCCATCGATTGCAGGCGTATCAGGCCACAGCGGGCTACAACGCCCTTGATGCGGCCCTGGCCCGTCCGCTGAAGCCGGCCATGTTCAGCCCGGAAATCCTCAATATCGGGCGGCCCATCGGCGCCCGAAGCGTGTCGCTGGGGGAAAGCGTCAAAAAGAACGGGCGAACCACCGGGTTGACCACCGGCACAATCATTCAAATTGATGTGACCACTGCGGTCATGTACAATGGCCGGCTGGCCTCATTTAGCGGCCAGTTAATGGCAAACGCAATGAGCGGCCCGGGCGATTCCGGCTCGGCGGTGCTGGACGAAAACAATTACGCCGTAGGGTTGCTGTTCGCCGGCTCAGACAACAGCACGCTCATCACCCCCATTCAGGTAGTCCTTTCGGCTTTGAAAGTGGAATTGGTGACATAGTGTTTCGTCAACAATGATTTAACGGGTAGGGGCACGCTGCAGCGTGTCCCTACTACTACGGGCAGGGGCGGTTCGCGAACCGCCCCTGCCTATCAAAGCGCCTATTACGAAGATGTCATTTGATTTCGCACTGGTTCTACCTTGAAATAGGTGAACGCAAAAAAGACCCGGCGCGGCAACACGGGTCTTTTTTGCGTTTTTATGTGTATTGGCAGGGTATTTTCAGCTATTTTCAGGCATCAGGGCAAATTCTATGCGGGTTTCCAGTTCGGTAATGGTGAACGGTTTGGACAAAAACGACCGCTCTTCAACGATGGTATTGGGATTGCCGCT
>JAJRUC010000317.1 GCA_024278015.1 Chloroflexota bacterium | reverse complement strand
CGTCTTCCCGGCTGCGGATGTCCCATTCTCGCCAGGGGGCGATAACCTGCAATTTGGGATTCAGCGATTGGTAGGTCAGCTCAAAGCGAACCTGGTCGTTGCCCTTGCCGGTGGCCCCGTGAGCCACGGCGTCGGCGTTTTCCATTTCGGCAATTTCTACCTGCCGTTTGGCGATGAGGGGCCGGGCGATGCTGGTTCCCAGCAGATATTTGCGCTCGTAAACGGCCCCCGCTTTGATGGTGGGGAAGATGTAATCGGTGATGAATTCCTCGCGCAGGTCTTCAATGTAGCATTTGCCGGCCCCGGAGGCCAGGGCCTTTTCTTCCAGACCGTCCAGTTCTTCTTCCTGCCCCAGATTGGCGCTCACACAGATGACTTCGCAGCCGTAATTGTTTTTCAGCCAGGGGACGATGACGCTGGTATCCAGCCCGCCGCTGTAGGCCAGAACAACTTTTTTTATTTTCGGTTTGCCGGACATAAATTACTCCTGATTTTGGTGAATTGGGTGAAATTTTCACCATTATATCGTTAAATCGATTTTTTGTCATAAACAAAACGTAACCGTCAGCACAACGGCTAATAGCATCCTGAGTAGCCCCGAATGTAATGCGGGGCGTATTGAAGGGTGCGACACCTGAATAGATACAACAAAACAACAGGCCGACATGTGCGTCGGCCCGTGGGGGAATTGGCTATTTTTGGGGGAATTTATCGGGTTAGTACTGGCTGAATTCGTAATAGAACCAGTACTTGTCCGCGCTGTCGAGGGCCAGTTGAAAGACATCCGAAACCTGGCGGCCCATCGAATCAACCAGCATCAACGACCAGACGCCGGTATCGTAGGCCGGTGATTCAAACACCAGATTGCCTTTTTGAATCTGGAACTTTTCAACCAGTTTGCCGTTTTCATCGTAAATGGCTTCCGGGCCGCTGGCTTTGCATAAATCCGGGCAAGAGACCACGCTTTCCCACTGGAAGCCGGTGGGACTGTGCGTGCCCACCAACCGATAGCCTTCCAGCGGTTGGTTGCCGTTTTTTACCTGAGCCAAAATCACAAAAATGTGATTGCTTGTTGAGTATGACAGCGGCCCGCCCGTCATCAGGAAGGGGTATTGCGAGGCCGGCGTGGCCGTTGGGGCCGGGTTGCCGCCGCCCGTACCGCCGCCTCCACCTCCGCCGCCGCCGGTGATGACGGGCACAACCCGCGTGTTGGTGGCCGTTACGGTGGGCGTGGCCGTTGAGGTGGGCGTGTTGGAGGGCGTGGGGGTAGGGGTGTCCTTCACCACGCGGGTGGGCGTGGCGGTGGGTATCGGCGTGGGGGTGGACGTGTGCGTGGGCGCGGGCGACGGGGTGGACGTGGCCGTGGGCACGGCTGTCGGCAGGGTGAAGACGGTGGCCTGCAAGGTGGCCGTTTGGGCGGCTTGTTGGGCCAGGGCTTCGGGATTAGAGGCCCGAAACAACGATCGGCTTATAACAATAACCCCGCAAAAGAGCGTTATCGCCAAAAAGCCCATCAGCATCAGAATAATTTTTTGCCCGCGTTTCATCTAAGAGGTTTCCTGTTAATATATAATTATGTCAATCTTACATAATATTATACTATGCTTTTTCCATTTTGCAACTGGGGTGATGGTACTGGAGGAATACCGTTTCCCCGCCCCGCGATTCATATTTCCGCAATTTTGGTGTAAAATGTAACCATTATGGAGTCACTGACCGGCTCGGTTGAGCGCATTGTCTTTTATAACGAAGAAAACGGCTACACCATTGCCCGCTTTGCGGCCAAAGGGCGGTACGATTTGGTGACGCTGGTGGGTAACATGGCCGAGGTGCGGGCCGGCGCGTTTTTGCGGGTGTGGGGCCGGTGGAAGACGCATCCGGTGTACGGCGAACAATTTGTTCTGGAACGCTACCACGAAGAACGCCCGGCCACGGTAGAAGGTATCCGCAAATATTTGGGGTCGGGGTTGATAAAGGGCGTGGGGCCGGTCACGGCCTCTCGCGTAACCGAACATTTTGGCCTGTACACCCTCGATGTGATTGAGCAGGACATCAGCCGCCTCATCGAAGTGCCCGGCGTCGGCCCCAGGCGGGTTAAAATTATTGCCCGGGCCTGGGAGGAACAAAAAAGCATCAAGGAGATTATGCTTTTTTTGCAAAGCCACAATGTCAGCACCCGTCTGGCCGTAAAAATTTACAAAACCTATGGCGATGAGTCGATAAAAATTGTTGAAGACGACCCCTACCGGCTGGCTCAGGATATTTACGGCATCGGCTTTATCACCGCCGATAACATTGCCCGCAATATGGGCCTGGCCGCCGACGCCCCCACCCGCTTGCAAGCCGGGCTGGAACACACCCTTAAGGCCCTGGCCGATGAAGGCCACGTGTACGCCCCCCGCCCGCATTTGCTGGGCGAAGCGGCCAAATTGCTGGCCCAGCCCCCCGAGAAAATTGAAGCCGAACTGAATACCCTGGCCGCACAGGAGCGCATTGTACCCGAATTACCGGCCGACGGCCCGGAGGCCATTTATCTGACCCCCTTCTTTCGGGCCGAAGTGGGTGTGGCCCGGCGATTGTTGGCCCTGCTGCGCCCCCCGTCGCCGGCCCGCGCCCTGGCCGACTTTCGGGCCATCGATTGGAAGCGGGCTTTTGAGTTTGTGCAGCAAAAAACCGGCTTTGCCCCCGCCGACCAGCAGGCCCGCGCCGTGAAAATCGCCCTGACCGAGCCGGTGTGCATTTTAACCGGCGGGCCGGGTACGGGCAAAACCACCACCATCAAGGCCGTACTCACCCTGCTGGCGGCCAAAGGCAAACGGGTGCTGCTGGCCGCGCCCACCGGCCGGGCCGCCAAACGCATCACCGAAACCACCGGCATCGAGGCCAAAACCATTCACCGGCTGCTGGAAGTGGACCCCTCCGCCGGGTTCAAATTCAAGCGCAACCGGCAAAATCCCCTTAAGGCCGATATGCTCATTGTTGATGAAGTGAGCATGATTGACCTGCTGCTGATGAATAATCTGCTGAAGGCGATTGCCCCCGGCACGCATCTGCTGCTGGTGGGCGATGCCGACCAGTTGCCTTCGGTGGGGGCGGGCAATGTGCTGCGAGACATGATTGCGGCGGCGGTCATTCCCACAGTGCGGCTGGATGTCATCTTTCGGCAGGCGCAAAACAGCGCCATCATCAGCAACGCCCACCGCATTAACCGGGGCGAATTTCCGTTGTTTCCCAAAGATAAAACCGATTTTTACTTCTTCGGCCAGGCAGAGCCGGAAGAGGCCGCCCCGCTGCTGGTGGATATTGTGGCCCGGCGCATCCCCCAAAAATTCGGGGCGCATCCTCTGGTCGACATTCAGGTTTTGGCCCCCATGCACCGGGGCAAGGTGGGGGTGGGCAACCTGAACCAGCTTTTGCAGGCCGCGCTTAACCCGCCCCGGCCCAACGTGGTCCAGTATCAGGCCGGCAGTCGATTGGTGCGGGTGGGAGACAAGGTGTTGCAGGTGCGCAATAATTACGATAAAGACGTGTTTAACGGCGATATTGGCTTTATTGAAGCAATTGACCTGGAGGCGGGAGAGGCGGTCATCCGCTTTGATGACCGTCCGGTGCGGTACGATTTTAGCGATATGGATGAAATTACGCCCGCTTATGCCATGTCGGTGCATAAATCGCAGGGCAGCGAATACCCCGTGGTGGTGATACCCATGCTCACCCGGCATTATATGATGCTGCAACGGAATTTGCTGTACACCGCCATTACCAGGGCCAAACAGATGGTGGTGCTGGTGGGCACCCGCAAAGCCATTGCTATGGCCGTTAAAAACAATCGGGTAGACAGGCGTTGGTCCGGCCTGGTGGAACGGCTGCAAAAGACGCAGGGGCGCGATGCGTGGTGACTCTGCAAGAGTCAGTCAGAATCGTCGGGCATTTCCTGGGCCGGGGTATCGATGCGTACCACCTGACCATGCACATCGACGATGATTTTCAGGCCCATCATACCCAGCCATATACGGGCATCGTCCGGCATGCCCTGTTCCATTAACTGGTCAACATTTTTAATGGAAGAATCAATCATGGCTTTGGTGAACAGGTCGTCTTTGCCCAGCATCTGCATTACCCCTTCAGTCACCAGACCCTGGTTAGCCATCATTTGTTCCTGAAACCAGGCCATAATCTGGCGGTCTATCGATTGGGCTTCAACGTGGCGTCTGAAATCGCCATCCAGGATAACGTAGTGCGCTTCCGGGCCAATATAGGCCACTTCGGCGGGCTGTTCATTTTCATTGTACACAAGCGCTTCAAATAACGGTTTGGTATTCATTCCGAAAATCCTCATCTGTAACAAGTTTATTTATGGTATAGTGTAGCATAAAGTTTTTTTTGGCTCAATTTATGAGGCTTTCTCTTTTTACGCCGGTTATTTTTTTGCCAACCACCTTGAAGACTGCTATAATTCAGTGTCGGTATTGATGCAAGCAGGTAAGTAGGAGTCGTATGACATTGAAACAACGCCCCACACAAACTGCTGCTTATTGGAAATCTGAATTTGAGATTAACCAGCAGTCTTTGGATGCATTATACAATTTGTTTGTAGAGACGGGGTCGCCGCAATCTGTCGAGCGCCTGAGTCTCTTTTTTGTGCAACAGGCTTTATTGGCCGAAGAGCAAGCCATTCAGGCCGAACTGGGCCAGGGCGATGTTTACCGGCCCGATAAAAGCTATCAGACCGGCGATAAACTGGTCTTTCCCAACTTTGACTACGCCATTGCCGATGTTGTTGGGGTGCGAAGCGGCTACAACCCCGTCGATGAAGAATTTTCCGTCATCGATGTGGTCTTTAACGATGCCCGCCACACCGCAGCGTCGTTTGCGGCCAATTTTCAGCGCCCGCACCCCCTCTCTACCCAGGGAAGCGGCGATGAAGGCGATAACAAAGATGACCCGGCTCAGACTATTTTAGCCAAATTCCGACACATCATCATCCCCGCTGTGACGGAGTCTTTAAGCCGGCACGCCGATTACGTGGAATTTAACCGGTGTTGGCTGCTGCGTGACATGGTGGTTGACATTCAGGAAGGGTTGTTGAATATCATTGACGCGGCCATTGATATTAACGCCGGCCCCCTGAACGTCGATGAACTGATTGAACCCCTTGACCTGCACCAGGATGGCGTGTCGCCTGCCACCCTTCAATTTTCGGTGAACTACAAACTGGCAAACAACACACAATTCCTCAATGTGGGCGCCTCGAATCTGGTGTTGTGGTACCTGAACCGGCTAAAACCGGCATCGGTGCTGGAAACGCCGCATAATCTTGAAGTGCAGAGCGATTTGCTTTTTGAGACGCACAAATTACCGTTGGATTTGCAAGCCTTGATGAAAGAAATTGATGACGAAGCCACCCCCCCTGAATTTGCCAAAGCAATCGGGGCGGATGACGTGGAAACCACCTTCGTCCTCAATTATCCCCATCGACGCTCCGGCACACTGCCGGTGCTGCCCGCCGTGCGCCAACTTTTGCCGGAGACCGATGGCCGCCTGCTGGCCTTGCGCCTGGTCGATGGGCAAAGCGGCGACGAAATGACCGGCTGGTTTGTGGGCAACAGAAATTATATCTTCGGCCTGGGCGACTGGTTCAAAAAATATCAACTGCCGGTCGGCGCGTTCATCACCCTGAAAAAAACCAGTTATCCCCTCAAATTCATCATCGACTTTATCCCGCAACGCAGCCGGCGGGAATGGGTGCGGGTGGTGGGCGTTAAAAATAACCGGCTCGCCTTCGAGATGAAAAACCGCGCCCTGGCCTGCCGCTACGATGAACTGATGATGCTGGGTGAAGAGGGGTCGGCGGATATTGACCTGCTCTGGCAAAAATTTGAGCAAAACAAAGTGTCTCTGCATGATATTCTGACGCGCATCTTCCCCGAACTGATGAAATTGAGCGCCCAGAACGCGGTTCACACCAACACCCTGTACAGCGCGGTCAACGTGGTGCGGCGCTGCCCGCCGGGGCCGTTGCTGCAAGAACTGGCCGGCGACCCGGTCTTTGTGTGGATGGGACACGGCTACTGGACCTATAAACCAATATAGAAAAAGTGTAACTGTTCAGCTCAAGGGGGAAAGTAAAATCCCCCCCTCTTGAGGGGGACCTGAGGGGGATGAACAGTTACGAAAAAGTGACCTATGGGCAAATATATCAGACCGACGCTCCAGACAAAATACCATATTGACTTTGATTGGTGGCGAAAACAAAGCCAGAGTTTGCACCGTTATTTGGCGGAACACCTTTGCGACGAGTGCAAATTGTCGGCAGACTCCGGCGAATCAGATAAATTGACCGATTGGGTTGACCCGGATACCGCTCAGGTGCTGTCAATTGACCACTTGTGGTATGCCATCTACAATCATTGCAGCCGGACCCCTGAATTTGGGGGCGATGACCTGACCCTCGTCACCGCCATCTTCCGGCTGTTTATTGCCAACAACAACATCCCCTTAACCCCGGTTGAAATTCAGCAGCGGCTGCACCGGAAAGATGCCCGCACCATTTTGCGCACCATCGGCGGAAAAACAACCTATAAAGGTATCAAACCGGCCGCCCCCATTGTTTCGGATTAATGTGGACTGACTTTATGGCATACAACTCCGCCCCTGGTGGAGTTTTTGTTTTTGAGGCAGGGCGATGAGCAATAACCAGACTTTTCCGCAACCGGATGAATTTGACAACGAATGGCTGTGTCCGTACTGCGCCCGCCCCACCGCCCCGGCAGATACACAGTGCCCGCATTGCTGCCGGACGCTCGTCGTCAAAAAACGGGTCTTGGCGGAACGCTCTGTCTGGCTGTGGCGAGGCTTCTTTTTGCAAATTTACATTGCAACTTATGTTGTTATATTTGGCTTGGGAATGTGGCTGCTACAGAGGTCCTTCCCGAAGTCCATCCCGAATATCCCCGTATGGTTTTTTGGAGTGTTGCTGGTTATTGTCCTGTATTCGTTGGGGGTGATGGGGTTGCTGTACTTTCGAGTACCCTTTGCCCATTTTTTGTATTTGCTCAATGCCGGTTTGATGTTGACGCTGGGCATGTTGGGGCTGTTGGCCTTTGATTCGACGGGAGCGCATATCGGCGGAGGGCTTGGTTTGCTGCTGGGCTTTTTTCAGGTGGGCATTGCCGTTAATTTGTGGAAGGATTTTTCCTTCGTCACCGGCCGCTTCTCCTTCACCATTGATAGCAGCGCCACCAATGCCACCTCGCTGTTTCTTAGCGCCCGGCAATACGCCCGGCAGGGAATGTGGGGCAAGGCCGTCATCCATTTGCGCCGGGCCGTACTCAAAAACGCCGGCAATATATCGTACCGGCTGGCCCTGATAGCGGCTTATATCAACCTCAAACGATACGACCGGGCCGCGCAAACATGGCAAGACGCCCATCGGCTGGCCCCGGATAACGCCAAACTGGCCGAATTGCAGACCATACTCAACAAGATGCAGAGGACAACTCATGACCCAAATTCAGGAATCAACCGTTATTAACGAAGTGATGATTGTCAGCCTGAAACCCTTCGCCGACGAGCGGGGCCGCTTCATCGAAACCTTCCGCAAGGCGTGGTTTCCGCAGCGCAAGTGGGACATCATCCAGACCAACCGCTCCGATTCCGGCGCCGGGGTGCTGCGCGGGTTGCACTTTCATCACCATCAGGTTGATTACTGGTACGTGCCCAAAGGTACTATTCGAGTGGGCTTGTGCGATTTGCGATCCGCCTCTTCAACGTTTATGGCCTGTCAGATGCTGGAAATCGGCGATGACAATCAGACCGGCATTTTTATCCCCATTGGCGTGGCCCACGGATTTTTGGCCCTGACCGACGCCACCCTGACCTATCTGGTTGATAACTATTACGACGGCTCCGATGAACATGGCGTAGCCTGGAACGACCCCGCCCTGAACCTGCCCTGGGGCGCAGACGCGCCCATCCTTTCCCCGAGAGATGCCCAAAACCCCCTTTGGCAAGATATTCCCGCCGCAGAGAAACCATAGCGCGTCGCATCCGGCGGCATCCATTTTGGTCTTCGCTGTTTGACAACAAAAAATAGCGGGCTATACTTTCATCCGGCAATAGTTGCTTGCACAAACTATTTTTCACGGAAAGAAAATTATGATTTCTCAAACTGAAGGCTTGTCTACCCAACAACGCGCTCAATGTCTTTTTGAACAATTTATGCTGCTTATCTGGTTCGCCTTTCGCAACCTGACCCAAAAATTGCAAAAGTACTGCCTGACCCATCCCCAATTCATCACTCTGGTCTCGCTGGTGCAGCACGGCCAACCGGCCAGTATGCGCCAGTTGGCGACCGTAGCCCTGCAAGATGCGCCCACGCTCACCGGCATCGTCAATCGATTGGTGAAGATGGACGTGGTGCGTCGCACCCGCAGCCGGGATGACCGGCGCGTGGTGCTGGTGGAAGCCACCCCCAAAGGTGCCGAATTAATCCGGTCGATACAACATAATTTTCGGAGGGAACGCTCTTTCGGCTTTGCCGAGTTCAATTCTGAAGAACAGTTGCTCAAACTGGAACAGTTTTTAAACCACGTATTGGCTATTCAGGTTGAAGTCAACGAGAATTTTCCGGTGAAAGATGTGGCCGTCGCCAAAGAATGGCTGGCAGAGTTTGCCGGAGACCCCCTTGAATTTATAAAAACCCACGAACTGATTTTTAAATAATGACCATCCCTTATTGAAAAATATTTTTATGGAGCGAAACAATATGAGTACAAAAACACTGTTTGCCTTTGTCACCCTTTTGTTGGCGGGCATTATCATTACCGGATGCAGTTCTGCGGCGGCAGCGCCGGAAGTGCAAACGCAAATTGTTGAACGCCCGCCGGTGCCGGTAGAAGTGACCCAGGCCGAAACCGGCAACATTGCCGCTATCCTCTCTTACACCGGCAATTTGCGCCCCACCCAAAACCTGTCGCTGGTAAGCATTGTGGCCGGCGCGGTGGAAGATGTGCTGGTAGAGGTTGGCGACGAAGTGCGGGCCGGAGACCCTGTTTTGCGGGTGGAAGACACTACCTACAAAGCCCAACTCAAGCAGGCCGAAGCCGGGCTGACCGTGGCCCAAACCAACCTGCTTAAAATGAAAAACGGCCCCCGCCCGGAACAAATTGAAATGGCAGAGGTGGCGTTGAATGCGGCCAAAGCCCAACTTGAAGGCGTTACCACCCTCACCGACGATGAGCGCACCCTGGCCGCCGCCAGTCTGGCCCAGGCCGAAGCCGGCTTGCGACTGGCTCAAGCGCAATACGATAAAATCAAATGGGCCGGACAGGCCGGTATGACCCCCCAGGCCTTGCAGTTGCAACAGGCCACCATCGCCTACGAGACGGCCCGGGCCGCCTACAACCTGCAAGCCAACCCCGATGACACCACCCTGGCCCAACTGCGGGCCGGTATCCGTCAGGCGGAGTTGAACCTGGAATTGCTCAAAAACCCCCTCACCGCTGAAGACTTTGCCCTGGCCCGGGCCGGCATTGCCCAGGCCGAAGGCATTGTGGCCCTGGCCCAGTATCAGGTAGATAACGTGGTGCTGCGCGCCCCCTTTAATGGCATCATCGCCGAAGTGTACGCCACCGTCGGCAGCGTGGCCGGCCCCCAGCTTCCGGCGGTGAAGCTCATCGCCAAAAATCTGGAGGCGCAAATTGAAGTGCCGGAAAATCAAATTATCAGTTTTTACGATGACCAACCGGCGGCTTTGAAAGTTTCCGCCTACCCCAATCAGGATTTTCCGGCGCTGGTTACGTCCGTTGCCCCGGCAGCCGATGATACCAGTCACACCTTCCCGGTTATCATCACCCCGATTGACCCCGAAAGCCGGTTGCGGGCCGGCATGTTCGCCGAAGCGGCAATTTTGCTGGAAGAACGAACCGGCGTGGTGCTGGTTCCCCGCTCGGCGGTGACAACCGTGGGCGGCCGGGATGTGATTTATGTGGTGTCTGAAGACGAAACCACGGTGCGTATGCGCCCGGTGAAAACCGGCTTAAGCGATGACGGGCGCATTGAAATTACCAACGGACTTTCAGTGGGCGAAACCATCGTCACCGCCGGGTTGAGCAACCTTTCGGACGGAGCGAATATCAACATTACGGCCCGCGCAGAGTGAACAGCAGATTCGGCGCAATTATTCAAAATTAACACCTGATAGCCTGTTGCTATCGGAGGCAATTTATGGAACTAACAAAACTTTCGGTCAATCGTCCCTTGACAATGTTGATGATAATTTTGGCCCTGGCTGTGCTGGGCTGGCGCGGGTTTACCCTGATGCAGGTAGACCGCTTCCCGCCGGTTGACTTTCCGATTGTGTCGGTGGTGGTGGTTTATCCCGGCGCGTCGCCGCAAGATGTGGAAGACCAGGTGATAAAACCCGTCGAAGATGCCGTGGCCGGTATCCCCGGCGTAGACCAGGTTCAATCGGTCTCTAACGAGAGCGTCGGTTACGTCATCGTCCAGTTTCTGGAAGAAGTTGACGGCAATCAGGCCGCCATCGACGTGGAACGGCAAGTAGCCACCATCAAAGGCCGCCTGCCCGATGATGCGCGGGAACCATCGGTGGTGAAGGCCGATTTCAATGCCATCCCCATTATGAACATCATTCTCAGCGGTTCGCAGTCTCAGGATGTGCTGTTCAAACTGGCCGAAGACATTGTAAAACCGGGTTTGCAGGCCATTAACGGCGTGGCCTCCGTCTCTGTGGCCGGCGGGCGGGACCGTATCATTGCCGTAAAGCTGGATGCCCGGAAGATGACCGCTTACGCATTGCCCATTGGCCTTGTGAACCAAACCTTTGCCATCAACAACCTGACTTTCCCCATCGGCACGCTGGAAGAGGGGCGACTGAAAAGCAGCGTCCGTTCCGAGGGGAGTTTTCAATCGCTGACGGAGGTTGAGAACATGGTCTTGTCCGGCGGATACAATCCGCGCGCGGGCGGCGGGCGCCCCGCCCCCCCCGGCAGCGATACCGGCGGGCTGGTGTATGTCCGCGATGTGGCGACGGTGGAAGATACCTTTGCCGATACCGCTGTTTTGCAGCGCTACAACGGGCAGGATACGGTGGTTATCAGTCTGGTAAAAACCAGCGACGCCAATGTCATTGAAGTGGCGGATAATGCGCGCCGGAAGATTGACGCGCTTAACGAAGCCCTCCCCGGCGACACAAAAGCGGTCATTGTCAGCGATGATTCCGACTTCATCAAAAATTCGGTGCGCTCGGTGGAAGAAGATTTGATGCTGGCAATTTTAATTACCGGCCTGGTGATGCTGGTGTTTTTGCACACCCTGCGCAGCACATTCATTGTTATTCTGGCGATTCCGTCATCGTTAATGGCGACGTTTTTGGTGATGTGGGCGCTGGGCTACAGCCTGAACGTGCTAACCCTGCTGGCCTTGACGCTCATCATCGGGGTGCTGGTTGATGATTCGATTGTGGTGCTGGAAAACATCGAACGCCACCTGCGCATGAAAAAATCTCCGCGCCGGGCCGCCATCGACGGCCGCTCTGAAATTGGGTGGGCGGCTATTGCCATTACCCTGGTGGATGTGGTGGTGTATGTGCCGGTGGCTTTTACCAGCGGCATTGTGGGGCAGTTTTTTCGCTCGTATGGCATTACCATTGCCACGGCAACGCTGTTCTCGCTCTTTATGTCCTTCACGCTCACGCCGATGCTGGCCGCGTACTGGATGAAAGATGAACGAGTGGCGGAAGTTCCCCGCACCGGGTTGGCCGGTTTGTTGGGAAAATTGTTCAGCCCGATTGGCTGGGTGTGGCATAAATTTACCGGCGCCTGGGACAAGGGGTTTGATTTTCTGTCGAACCTGTACGCAAAAATCATCAGCCTGTCGCTGCGCAACGCATGGACGCAACTGGGCGTGCTGATTATCGCCTTTGCGGTGCTGGGCGCGGCCCTGACACTGGCCCCGAAAATAAATTTCGAGATGATGCCCCATGAAGATGACGGGCTGTTTACCGTTAATGTAGAACTGCCCCCCTCTACCAAACTTGCAGTGACCGATGCTGTGGTGCGGCAAATTGAGCAAACCGTTCTACGCGCCGTGCCGGAAACGGTCAGCATCCTCACGCGGGTGGGCGGCGGCAGCGGCGGCGCGTCCATTTTCTCCGGCGGCGGCAGCAGCGGCAGCAATGCGGCTGCGGTGTTTGTGCAGGTGGTCAACAAAAACGACCGCATCCGCTCGTTGCAGCAGATGGTTAATGAGTTGCGCCCGATGGTAGCGCAAATTCCCGATGCGACGGTGACAGTGGCTACCTCCGGTTTTGTGGCCGGCATGGAAACGGGCGTCAGTTTGCAGGTATTCGGCCCGGACCCCAATGTGCTGATTGACCTGTCGAAGCAGGTGGAAGAAATTGTGCGCACCACGCCGGACACGGTAGACGTGGTCAATACCGATGCTGTGCGCGCGCCGGAAACGAAAATTCAGCTCAACCGCCAAAAATTATCCGATATGGGCCTGTCGGCGGCGCAGGTCTCCAGCGCCTTGCGCACGGCAGTTACCGGCAGCGACGTGGGCGATTACGCACCGGGCGATGAAGATGCGGTCAGTATCATCTTGCGCCTGGATGAAAATTCGCGCCGGAATTTGCAGCAATTACTGCAACTGCCGGTGGGGTATCTGAACAGCAAGCCGGTGGTGTTGGGCCAGGTAGCAACCATCGAACGCAGTCTGACCCCTTCGGTTATTAACCGTTCCAACCGCCAGCGGATATTAACCATCAGCGCCGGCGTAACCACCAGCAATGCGGGCGGGGTGGCAAACGCCGTTGAAGAACGCATCAAAAAAGAAGTAACTTTCCCCCCGGAGTACGGTTACAGCTTCTCCGGAGCTACGCAAGAGCAGCGAAAGGCGTTTTCCCAGCTTTTTTCAGCCATCTGGATGTCGGTGATTTTGGTGTATATGCTGTTGGTGGCCCTGTATCAGCACTGGTTACAACCTTTTGCCATTATTTTTACCCTGCCGATGGCGTTGGTGGGGGTGTTGGTGGGG
>JAJRUC010000316.1 GCA_024278015.1 Chloroflexota bacterium | reverse complement strand
GGCCACCGATGACATTGAGGCTACGGTAAACTATCGCAGCGTGGCAAAGCAGGTTATCGCTTTGGTTGAGCAATCGAAATTTTTGCTGGTAGAAAGAATGGCCGTCGAAATTGCCGATTTGTGTCTGGTCGCGCCGCGCGTGGAACGGGCCGTCGTCAGCGTGGAAAAACCGGGCGCGGTGCGCTTCGCCCGGTCGGTTGGCGTAACGGTAGACAGGGGGCGCGGTGGCTAATTTAGCCTATCTTTCATTAGGAACAAACATCAACCCGGAGTATAATTTGCGAAAGGCCGTGACCATGCTGGGCCAATGCTGCAAGTTGCTGGCCGCTTCATCAGTGTGGGAAACCAGGCCGCTGGGCGTGGCGAACCAGCCCAATTATTTGAACGCCGCCGCTTTGATTGAGACAAATTTGACGGCGGCTCATTTAAAGGCTAATATTTTAGCCTTTATTGAAAAACGTCTGGGGCGGGTGCGCCGGGGCCATCCTTACGGCCCCCGCACCATTGATGTTGACCTGGTCCTGTTCAACCGCGATGTGCTGCGCATGGGCCAAACGCGCATCCCCCATCCGGAGGTGCTGGAGCGCCCCTTTGTGGCTATCCCCCTGGCGGAAATTGCGCCGAACTACCGCCATCCTGAAACGGGGCAAACGCTATCGCAAATTGCCGGCACGTTTCGGAAGGTGGAAAATATCATGCAACCTCGACCGGATATTACCCTGGCGGTTCAGGCCGCACCCGCCGGCCGGTATGTCGGGTTTTAATTGAAGGAGAACAGAATGAATCATTTTACCCTTGAATATCTGGAAGAGGCCTTTCAGATAACCCCCAACGGCAACCATCGCAACGAAGGGCCAAAAAGGCAGGCCATTGAAGGCGCCGTGTATAAAATTTTGAAAAACGTGGGCGAAGACCCGGACCGCGAGGGTTTGCAACGCACCCCGGAACGAGTGGCCCGCATGTTCGATGAGTTGCTGGCCGGTTATCACACCGACCCGGTGAAAATGATTAACGACGCCATCTTTAATGTGGATTATAACGAGATGGTGGTGGTTAAAGACATCGATTTCTACAGCCTGTGCGAGCATCATATGTTGCCTTTTTACGGTAAGGCTCATGTGGCCTACATCCCTGACGGTAAGGTTATCGGTCTGAGCAAAATTCCGCGCATTGTAGATATGTTTGCCCGCCGTTTGCAGGTGCAGGAACGGTTGACGGCCCAGATTGCCGCCTTTCTGGATGAAGTTTTGTCGCCGCAGGGCGTGGCCGTGGTGGTAGAAGGCGTTCATATGTGCAGTATGATGCGCGGCGTGAAAAAAGCCAACGCCGGCATGATTACCAGCGCCGTGCGCGGTCGATTTAAAAGCGACCCCAAAACCCGGGCCGAATTTATGGAACACATCGGTCGTCGTCGTTTTGACGAATAGTTTTTTCTGAATAACCGGTATTCGCAGCCGCCGCCCCCTTCGGCGGCTGTTTTTGTTTTTCCGGCCTGCAAGACATACAGAAATTTTTATGGCAACAGCCGCGCTGAAAATACCCGGAATTATTGCCCCTGAAATCAGGAAGTGCTATACTCACAAGTAAATAATTCCCCAAAATTTATGAATATACAGCGAGGTATATGATGGATTACAGAATAGAAACCGACACGATGGGAGAAGTTCAGGTTCCCGCCGATAAATACTACGGCGCTCAAACGGCCCGGTCATTGATGAACTTTAAAATCGGCGGCGACCGTTTTCCGCGCGAGTTGATTCGGGCGTTGGGTATTCTTAAAAAAGCCGCTGCTCTGGTAAACCAGGAGGTGGGCTGGCTGCCCGCAGACAAGGCCAAACTTATTGTGCAGGCCGCCGACGAGGTCATCGAAGGGAAACTGGATGAACACTTTCCGCTGGTGGTGTGGCAAACCGGCAGCGGCACCCAAACCAATATGAACAGCAACGAGGTTATCGCCAACCGGGCCATTGAACTGGCAGGCGGCGTGCTGGGCAGTAAAAAACCCGTTCACCCCAACGATGACGTGAACAAAGCCCAGTCCAGCAACGATACCTTCCCCACTGCCATGCACATTGCCGCCGTCGAAGAAGTAAACCGGCGGCTCATTCCGATGGTCACCAAACTGCGGGATGCGCTGGCCGCCAAATCAGAAGCATTTAAAGACATCATCAAAACCGGGCGCACCCACCTGATGGATGCCACCCCGCTAACGTTGGGCCAGGAGTTTTCCGGTTACGTCTCTCAACTGGACCACGGCCTGAAGCGCATCGACAACGCCCTTGACTCGCTGTACGAACTGGCCCTGGGCGGCACGGCGGTCGGCACCGGCCTGAACACCCACGTGGACTTTGCCGAAAAATCGGCGGCCGGAATTGCCGCCCTGACCGGCCTGCCCTTCCGCACCGCCGGCAATAAATTCGAGGCCCTGGCCGGACACGACGCCGTGGTAGAGATGAGCGGCGTCCTCAAAACGCTGGCCGCATCGCTCATGAAAATTGCCAACGATATTCGCTGGATGGGGTCCGGCCCGCGCTGCGGTTTCGGCGAACTCTCTTTGCCCGCCAACGAGCCGGGCAGCTCTATTATGCCGGGCAAGGTCAACCCCACCCAGGCCGAGGCCATGACGATGGTCTGCTGTCAGGTGATGGGCAACGATGTCGCCATCAACTTCGGCGGGGCCGCCGGTAATTTTGAGCTGAACGTCTACAAGCCGGTGATGATTTTTAACCTGCTCAACTCCATCCGCTTGCTGGCCGATGCCTGCGGCTCGTTTAGCGATAATATGGTGGTCGGCATCAAACCCAATCCGGAAAAAATTGACTACTATCTGCAAAATTCGCTGATGCTCGTCACTGCGTTGAACCCGCACATCGGCTACGATAACGCCGCCAAGGTTGCCAAAAAAGCCCACATTGAAGGGACAACCCTGAAACAGGCGGCCCTGTCGCTGGGCCTGCTGACCGGCGAGGAATTCGACAAATTTGTGCGTCCCGAAAAAATGATTGGCCCCAAATCCTGACGGGCTGAGTTCGGAATTTGTTGAAATTGTGCTTTTTACCCCCTCCCCAACCACCTGTGCCCTTCGGGTATCCCCCTGTCAGGGGGAGGGGATGTTTCCCCCCTCTTTGAGGGGGGAGAAGGGCACAAAATCTGAAATATCGACCTGAGTTGATAGGTTGACATTACAATCAATGCCCCCGCCCGGCAGTATATAATTGAACGGGATGGCAATTGGTAAAATAATGAGCGTTGACCCAAAGAAAACATTCACTGATGAAGTAGCCAAACCGGAAGCGGTATGCAACCTGGCTCACGCCGCGTTGCTCGTCGTTCAGCATTTGACCCGCCCGTTCAAGGCGGAAGTCTACCTTAACGTGCTGGACAACCTGGCCGACCGCCTTCGCCCGTTACTGGAAGAAACGCGCAGCGACCTGGAGACGGTTCAGATTTTTAATGAGTACTTCTTTCGCAAGTTGGGCTTTTCGGGCAATGCCGCCAACTATTATCATCCCCACAATTCCTTTCTCAATTATGTTTTAGACCTGCGCGCCGGTATTCCCGTCACCTTGAGCGTGGTTTATCTTGAGCTTGCCCGTCGATTGCAATTGCCGGTGGTGGGCATCAGCTTTCCGGGGCATTTTCTGGTAGCCTATCAAGGCGATGGCGGCGCCTTCTTCATTGATCCCTTTAATCAGGGCCGCCTCTTGTCTGAGGATGATTGCATGGATATGGCTCAGGTTCCGGAAGCCGACCGTCTTCACTTTAGACAAGATTATTTGCAGCCGGTCTCCAAAAGCGTCATTCTCTTTCGGATGTTGCAGAATCTCAAGCAAATTTACGTCACCCTCGAAGACTGGCTGCCCGCCTACAAAACGGTAGAGTTAATGTTGACCCTTCAGCCGGGGCGGAAAACAGAAATTCGGGACAAGGGCCTGATTGCCTGGCGGCTGGGGCGCCGGCAGGACGCTATTTTTAACATCAAACAATATCTGCTGGTAGCCCCCGCCAATGAAGAGGCGGCCTGGTTGCAGAACTATTTGCACACCATCGAAGCCAAACAGTCCCGCTTGAATTAATGACTCACTGTACGCAGTTTGAAATTTGACAAATAAAATATACAGGACTGACGCAGTTGCGGTAAATCACGGTGTTTTACCCCCTCCCCGCTTCGCGTCCCCCGATGTCGGGGGAGGAGCTAATTCCCCCCGCTTGAGGGCGCGAAGCGGTTTCTTCATCAGGGACTGAGGGGGGTAAAATGTTGCAACTGCGTAAGTCCTG
>JAJRUC010000315.1 GCA_024278015.1 Chloroflexota bacterium | reverse complement strand
GGGCGCGTATTTTCGATGGCCTGGGCCAACACGCTGCGCAAGGCTTTCACCGAATCGCCCCCCTGTTTTGAGACAGCATCCTGCACCACCTGCAAGCCCAGCAAGGGGCTGTTGGTCAATTTGGGGCCGCCCCAATAATGGGTCAGGGCATCGTGAACCATTTGCGTAAAAGCGGGCTGGTCAATCAAACTGTCTTGAGCCAACAACCCGTCCATCGGCGAATCCACGTAACGCACGGCGCGGCGCAGGCTTTGGGCGCGTTCCATTTCCGGCACAATATCTTGCAGGGCGCGAAAAACATTCTGTTGCAGCAGGCGGTCTTCCAGCACAAATTCGGCCTGTTGCACAAGTTGCCGCAACGTTTCGGCCTCGAAGGGAGTCAGGCGGGGCGCTTCGGTGCGAGCCGCCAGGCCCAATAGCCCCAAATAACGATGTTTGTCGTGGGTTTGCAGGGGCACATACCAAAATTCGCGATAAACCTTGAACGGAATTTCCTGATTGCCGGTGTCAAACTCGGTCAACATTGAGGAATCGAAGCCATTCAAAGCCTGCTCAACGGTTTCGGCGGCCCCCACCGATGTTTCCAGCCGGGGGCCGGAGCGGGCCGCCACGTTGGCGATAAAGCCGGTGCGCACCCGCAGTAAATCGCAGATGGCGGTCAGGATATTTTCCAGCGCCTGTTTTAAATCGGTGGTGGTCAGCAAACGGGCGTCAATGTATCGCAAAAAAGCGATTTCCTCTCTGGCATCCCGATACACCAGCCGGCTGATAATCGGCTTTAAATAATTGGCCGCAATTTGGGCCAAAACGATAATGGCGACAATCAACGTCACTAAAATTGCTTCGCGGGGCAGGCCCAGCATCACCGGCGCATCCGGCAAGGCGAGGATGACCATAATCACCAGAATGGCTACCAGCGGGCCGCGCAATAAATACGTAACCAGGGTGTAACGCACCACTCTGTCCGGGGTAAAAACATCAAAGAACGAGACGTGATAAGCCATAAAAACTATCATCAACAAAATGACAATGTTGACCAGCAACAGGATAGAAAGCAAAACAAGGGGGGGGATTAAGGCGCTTTGGCCGGCAACCAGCATATACGGAAACACGCCAAACGACGGGGCGGCGAAGGCCAGCATCAGGTAGGTCATTCGACGGCGGGTGACGCTGGTTAAACACCGGCTTCTGGCCTGCTGGGTGTTTAGCACGCCCCACACCACAGCCGCGTAAAAATAGATGGTGAACAACCAGAACAGCGGCCCGGCCTGAAACTGGGTGATGGCCGGCATAAAAAATCCGTCGCGCACCAGTAAATTGGTGGTGACGGCCAGGTACAAAAACACAACGCCCAGGGCATACCCCACCGCCACGGCTCCCCGTCGAAACCGGGAAAAGGCGTTGGTGGTGCGCAACAGCGCGTCGGAAAAATGCAGGTACGCCGCCGGGGTGAAGGCAATGCCAATCCACTGAAATTTGAGCCACGGCACGGCGGACTGAAGCGAATCAACCTGAAACAGGGCCACGTCGCCCGCATAGGCAAAGGCCATGCAGGCCAGCAACACCGAAAAAGCCTGTCCAATGCCGCTTTTGTAATTGTGAATGACAATGAAAACCAGCAAAGAAAAAGCCGAAATCAGCGTGAACGACGCCAATATCTGATTAAACAACGCAAAAATATCTCGAATTACCATATTCACTTTACAATGAGAGCGAGAAAAAGAGCGCAATATCCCCATTCGGATAGTAGCGGTCATTGTAGCCACAATACACAAAGCCCTGTCGTTGGGCAAATTGAATGGCCGGATAATTTTTGGTTTGCAAGGCCACCATCAGCTTTTTGCAGGCTGCTTTGCAGGCCAGGCTTTGAAACGTTTCCAGCAATCGTTTGGCAATACCTCGCCGTCGCAAGGGCGGCGGAACCACCATTGTGTTGATGAACAGGGTTTGGCGCCAGGCCTCAATAGTGGCCCCGGCGCAGCCGGCCGGTTCATCCTGATAGCCGGCCGCTATCACGTGCGAACTTTGTTCCAGCAGGGCCAACTGTTGTGAGGAGGTATAGGGGCAGGCGACGGTCATGGTGCGGGGCAGGCGAACCCGGGTGAAGGCGCTTTCCACCCGTCGCGGCGACTCTTCAATGTGCATTTGCCAAACGTAATCAGTGGTATAGGCGGCGTTCAGGCGGCTGCACGCCGGCAACGCTTCAGCGTGTTCAACCAGATATATCTCAAGGGCAGGCCGCGCCGATTCAGACTCCGGGGCCGGATTAATTATTTCCATGTCAAAAATTCTAGCATTGGGCGTATCATTTGGCAAAAGACGCGCCGGGCTTGGTGTCTATCCGTAAAATACTTGTGGCACTCATTGTCAAACAACAAGCCGATGAAGTTGTAGTTGCTCCCCCCTTAATCCCCCCTCCCCGGCCCTCCCCCTAAAAGGGGGAGGGGGTAAAAAGCGCGAATCCGGTTGTTTTCAACCTCAACTGGCCTGACCATCACCCGGCGTAAT
>JAJRUC010000013.1 GCA_024278015.1 Chloroflexota bacterium | reverse complement strand
CTGTGTTTCAGCCCGAATTTGGGCGACCACAAGAGTCGCCCCTACAAAAACCGGCGCATTCCTGCAAATCCATGTTATTTGTAACTACTCACCCCCCCCTCGTGAGGGGGGAGAATGTAACGCTTCCCCCCGTCAACGGGGGGAGAAGGTAACACTTCCCCCCGTAAACGGGGGGATTGAGGGGGGCAAAAAATGGCAAAGCCGCTCTAACTGGTAACTTTATCTCTGATGCCTGAGTAGTTACTGTTATTTTATGACGCGGTTGAGTATATAACAACCTCACGTCTTGTACGGACAGACACTTATTTCCTGGAAATATCGATGGTTTTCAGGGCGCGCAAAACCACATTTTCCACGGTAAAGCCGAAATGCCGGTAAAGGGTTTTGTATGGGGCCGACGCGCCGAACCGTTCCAGGCTGATGACGCTCCCTTTGGGGCCGACCCACCGTTCCCAGCCCATCGAAACGCCCGCTTCAATTGCCACCCGCGCGGAAACCGCCGGCGGAAGAATTTTGTTGCGATAGCCTTCGGGTTGACTCCGGAACAATTCCCAACTGGGCATACTCACCACGCGGGCCGCAATCCCCTGTTCAGACAGGCGCTCGTAAGCGTCTACGGCCAATGTCACTTCAGAGCCGGAGGCAATCAGGATGACATCGGGATACACTTTGCCGGTATCAAGCAAGATATAGGCGCCTTTGGCTACATCGGCCTTTTGGAGGAGGCTGAAGACGGGTAATTTTTGGCGGGTCAGCAGCAAGACTACCGGGCCGTCCCGTTTTTCAAGGGCCACTTTCCAGGCCAGCGTGGTTTCATTGGCGTCGGCGGGACGAAGGATGATGAGGTGGGGGATAGCCCGCAGGGCGGCAAGTTGCTCCACCGGCTGGTGGGTGGGGCCGTCTTCGCCCAGGCCGATGCTGTCGTGGGTGAAGATGAATATGGCCGGAATGTGCGACATCGCCGCCAGGCGAAGGGCCGGACGGCTGTAATCGGCAAAAACCAGGAAGGTTCCGCCATAGGGAATTACGCCGCCGTGCAAGGCCATACCGTTCAAAATGGAACTCATGCCGTGTTCGCGCACGCCAAAATGGAAGTTGCGCCCGGCGTAGCTGCCGTTGGCAAAGGCCGGATACGCTTTGAGAAAGGTGTTGTTGCTGGGGGCCAGGTCTGCCGAGCCGCCAATCAGGGTGGGAATGTGGGGAGCAATGGCGTTCAGCACCCGGCCGGAAGCGGCGCGCGTGGCCAGGGGGCCGTCTTCCGGGGCGAAAGTGGGCAGGGCCGCTTCCCACCCGGCGGGCAATTCGCCGGAGAGAGCCTGTTGCAATTGCCGGACCACTTCGGGGTGGGCCTGGGCACAGGCTTGCCACCGGCTTTGCCATGCCGCCTCCCATTGCGCCCCGCGCTCAACGGCCTCTCTAAAGTGAGCCAATGCAGCGGGGGGAATGAAGAAATCTTCGTCGGCTTCCCAGCCGTAGGCGGCTTTGGTCAGTTTCACCTCGTCCGGGCCAAGCGGCGAGCCATGCGCGCCGGAGGTATCTTGCTTGTGGGGGCTGCCGTAGCCGATGTGCGTGCGGCAGGCAATGATAGACGGTTTATCGACAGCAGCTTGGGCGGCCTTGATTGCTTCGGTGACGGCGGCCCGGTTGTGGCCGTCAATCTGCTGCACGTGCCAGCCGTAGGCTTCAAAGCGTTTCATCCGGTCTTCGGTGAAGGCCAGGTCGGTGCTGCCGTCAATCGAAATGTGGTTATCATCGTAGAAATAAATCAGCTTGCCCAGCTTCATATGCCCGGCCAGCGAAGCGGCTTCGTGCGAAATACCTTCCATCAAATCGCCGTCGCTGACAATGGCATAGGTATAGTGGTCAATAATTTTGTATTCCGGACGATTTAAGGTTTCGGCCAGAAATGCTTCGGCAATAGCCATGCCCACGCCATTGGCAAACCCCTGCCCCAGCGGGCCGGTGGTGGTTTCCACGCCGGGGGTCAGGCCGTATTCCGGGTGGCCGGGCGTAAGGCTATCCCACTGTCTGAACTGCTTCAGTTGCTCCAGCGGCAAATCGTAGCCGGTTAAATGCAGCAAGCCGTACAACAGGGTAGAGCCGTGTCCGGCAGATAAAATAAACCGGTCCCGATTGGGCCAGTCCGGATTGCGCGGGTTGTGGCGCAAAAATTGCGTCCACAGCACGTAGGCCACATCGGCAATGCCCATCGGCAGGCCGGGATGGCCGGAATTTGCTTTTTGCACGGTGTCGATAGCCAGGGTGCGGATGGTATTTACGGCCAGTTGGTCAAGCGATTGTGCGGTCATGAAATTTCCTTTCCACTTCGGCAATTTGATAGCTGAAACAAACAATTCCTGTCTTACGCCATTTGAGCGCCGACCGCACGCAATTTTCGGCGTAATGATTCGATATTTTCGGTGATGGAGGCCCCTTCGTTAAAAACAGCCGAGCCGGCCACCAGCGCAGATGCGCCCGCTGCGGCGGCCAGGGCAATGGTGGCCGGGTTGACGCCGCCGTCCACCTCCAGTTCCGCCGGCGAATGAACGGCCGTCAGCATACGGCGCAGACGGGAAATTTTGGCGGTGCAGGCCGGAATGTAAGATTGCCCGCCAAAGCCGGGGTTGACTGACATAATCAAAACCAGGTCAACATCGGGTAAAATTTCTTCCAGGCTGGAAAGGGGGGTGGCCGGGTTGAGGGCGACTCCGGCTTTTGCGCCCAGCGATTTGATTTGCCCAATGACGCGGTGCAAATGCGGGCAGGCTTCTACGTGGACGGTGATACAATCGGCGCCGGCGCGGGCAAAATCGGCCACATAGCGGCCCGGATTTTCTATCATCAAGTGAACATCCAGCGGCAGGCGGGTGACAGGCCGCAAAGCCTTAACTACCAACGGCCCGATGCTGATGTTCGGCACAAAACGGCCGTCCATCACATCAATATGAATCCAGTCGGCGCCGGCGGTTTCAGCCTGACGCACTTGCTCGCCCAAACGGGCAAAATCAGCAGACAGGATAGATGGCGCAATTTTATATTTCATAAAAATTTCCCCGGGATTTTGGAGAAATTATAGCATGTTTTTCTCGCTTGCAAAAGCGTATGTTCAGGTTGGGGTGTGTTTCACTTTTGGGGCGAGTGTAATTCACTCGCCGGCATCAATGTTTCGGCCGGTTCCGGCGTGCCGGTCGGCTCTTCAGTTTCGGTTGGTTCCGGCGTGCCGGTCGGCTCTTCGGTTTCGGTTGGTTCCGGCGTTTCCGTCGGCTCCGGAGTCTCGGTCGGCGGCTGGGGCGTTTGGGTTGGAACCGGAGTCTCGGTCGGCGGCTGGGGCGTTTGGGTTGGAACCGGGGTATTGGTGG
>JAJRUC010000314.1 GCA_024278015.1 Chloroflexota bacterium | reverse complement strand
GGACCGGGTCAGGTTCACCGGCTCGCCGCCGGCCGCATCCACCTGAAAAATGTCGGGGCCGCCGCCGTCCTGACCGATGATTGCCACAAAAGCCACCGCCCGACCATCGGGCGACCAGGCGGGCAAGCCGGCAATGTACGAGCCGTCGGTGAGCGTTTGGAGCCTTTCGCCGGCGGTGTTAGCCACAAACATTTCAACGCCCCCTTCGCCGTTGGCGGCAGAAAGGATGAAGCGCTTGCTGTCCGGCGCCCACGCCCCGAAGGTATCAGCCGGCTGCCGGTCACTCAGGTTAGTGATGGCCCGGGTTTCAACATCGTACATCATCACCGCCTGCGCGCCGTCCAGTTCGTGCCCAAACATTATTTTTGTGCCGTCCGGCGACCAGGCCAGAGGGGCGTTGTTGCTGTTCGGCGGGGTTTGAATTTGGGTTATACCGGAACCGTCATAATTTGAGATGAACAAATCCAGCCCGTTACCGCCGTTCCGGTCGCTGGCAAAAACCAGATAGGGTTGTCGGGGGGCAGCCAAAGGCAAGCCATCATTTTGGGGAGAGCTGGTGATATTGGCAACGTTGCTGCCGTCGCGGTCCATCACATACACGTCCCAGTTGCCGTCACGATTGCTCATAAAGGCAATTTTTGAAGATGTGGCCCGCATAAACGATGCGCCGCCTGCGGCCTGCGGCCAAATGGTCAAGGCGCCAATCACGCCCACGGTCAGGATAACCAAAACCAGAATAATGGGGATGGCTTTTGTAGCGTTGTCCGCCTGGCCTTCAAGTTCAGTTGTGTTCATTACTGTGTTGTCCATTTGAATCTCCACAGGAGTTACGCACTTGACGTATTTTACCCCCTCAATCTCCCCTTACCAGGGGGGAAGTTGGCTCCTCCCCCGATTGCGGGGGACGCGAAGCGGGGAGGGGGCAGATTTCCCAACTGCGTACTCCTACTCCATTTTGAATACAAAAAAACAAGGCAGACCAAAGTCTGCCCGACAAGTATACCATACTCTAAAATATCAGCGAATTGGAGCTGTTCACCTGATTTTAACGGGAGCGTATCGCCTGACTGCGGCCAGCAGCGGGGGCGCATTGGCGGTGCGACGGGTTTTCAGATTTGGGGGGCTGAGGGCGTAGGCCAGTTGCGCTACCGACAGGCCGGTTGCCCCGGACGGGTTGGTCATTACGAAGGGTTGGCCGGTATTGATGGCTTTCACAAAACCGGCGGAATCGTGCGGGATGGCGTACAGCAACGGCCGTTTCAAGGCCGTTTCCATATCTTTGGGCGGCAAGCCGTTTTTGCCGAAGGTGTAATTGAGGACCGGCACAATATGCTCCGGGGGGTAGCCCAACTGTTTGAAGAGGCCAAACATGTCGATGGCGGCTTTGAGCGAAGCCAGTTCCGGGGTTAGCAGCAAAACAATATGCCGGCTGCGGTCGAAGGCGTTGAGCGTTGTGTCTGTCAAGGCGTTTCCGCCGTCAACCACCATCATGGGGTAGGCAAAGCTCAAATACGGCCAAATCCGGTCAATCGCTTCCGCCGTTACCTGCTCTGCCTGCACCGGCGAATCCGGAGCCGGCAAAAGCCTGACCCCCGATTTGTGTTTGAGCAGCACTTTCTGCACCACGGTTTCATCAATCTCCCCGCCCATTTCGGCCAGGTGGAAGAGCGTATGCACCGGTTTTGTATCCAGCAACAGGGCGCAATGTCCGGTTGCAAGCGATAAATCGACCAATGGCACATCGCATTGCCACATAGAGGCCAGAGCTACGGCCATATTCACCGCCACAGACGTTGTACCCACCCCGCCTTTAAGGCTAAAGACGGTTATGGTGCGGGCTTCCGGCGGCGGTTCATCGGCGGTGGCCTGGGCGCGAGCCAGCAGGGCCTCTATGCGCAAAAGCAGTTCGGTGCTGTTCACCGGCTTTACCAAATAATCGTCGGCGCCCGCTTTAAAACCGGCCACCTTTTGCGACATATCGCTTTGCGCTGTCAGCAAAATAATGGGGATATGTTTTTTGCCGGGGTCGGCCCGAATTCTGCGCAAAAACTCGTGGCCGTCCATCTCCGGCATATTAATATCCGAAATAATCAAATCAGGTACATTGCCGGGAGTTTTTAGCCACTTCAAAGCGGCCAGGGGACTGTTGAACAAGGTGATTTCGAATCCCTCTCTTCTCAACAGAATACCCATCATTTTGGTAGACATCGGATTATCGTCTACGGCCAGAATATGCGCCTTAATCATGTTATTGCCTTCTTGTTATATTGATTTCAGCCGACGGGGGCGGCGACGGGTTGAACGGCGGTCAGCAGGTCAGACGGCGTTTCCGGCGGATTGTCTTTCAAGCGAGGGGGGCTTAGCTGGTAGGCCATGCCGGCGATAGCCAGACTGATTTCGGAGGCCGCATCCTGTTCCACAAAGGGTTGACCGCTCCAGGCCTGCATGGCGGCAACCTGATTATGCGGTATGATGCAGGCAATTTTTTGTTGCAAGGCGGCTTCAATATCTGAAGGCAACAAGCCGCCTTCGGCGATGGTTTGGTTTAAAACCAGCGCAATGCGTTCATCCGGGTATTCCAACTGCTTAAAAACTTGCAGGGCGTTGGCCGCCGCCTGGACACCCCCTTTTTCCGGCGTAACTACCACCAGAATTTTAGTGCTGTTATCCAGAACAGCCAGAGTGTTTTCCCGCAATTCGCTGCCGGCATCAACCACCACCACGGGGTAAGAGGCGTTCAGGTGCGGCCACAACGCGCCGATGGTTTTGGCCTTGACCAGTTCCGCTTTGATGGGTGAAACCGGCGCAGCCAGCAATTTTACGCCGGTGGCGTGGCGGGTCAGGGCCTTTTCGATGACGGTTGCGGACACGGTATTTATCTCGGCCAGTTGGGCCAGGGTAGTTGTTGGCTGAGACAGGCCCAACAAGATGCCGCAGTGGCTGTTTTTGGCGGTCGCGTCAAGCAGCACCGTTTCTTTGCCCCACAATTTTGCCATTGCCACGGCCAAATTAACTGCCAGCGTGCTAACCCCCGCCCCCCCCTTCAAACTAAAAACAGACAGCACGGCGGCTGATACCTTTGGCTCTTCCGGACGGGTCCGGGTTTTGACCTCTCTTTTCAGGAGTATTTCCACGCGACTCAATAAATCGCGGCTATTAATGGGCTTGACCAGATAGTCATCGGCCCCGGCTTGCATACTACCCACCACGCTGTCTTTGTCTTTCATGGCAGAAAGCATAATAATGCCGATGCGCGCGTTGGCCGCATCGGAGCGAATACGGCGCACAAAATAGTTGCCGCTCATCTGCGGCATATTCAAATCAGAGATAATAATATCCGGTCGCTCGTCTTCTGCCAATGATTGCAGCCATTTCAAGGCATCAACCGGGTTGTTTTTGGCAATAGCATCATAACCGGCCCGTTTGAAGAGGTAGGTCATCATAGTGGTTGAAGTTTGCACATCGTCAACTACTAAAATACGTCTCTTTACTTTAGCCATCATCGAACTCCTTTCGATTCAATGCTTCCCCTTGTTAAAGAAGACCGCTGAAAAACTTAAAGCTGCGTTTTTTCTGGAATGAAGGTGGGGTTGTGAACCCAAAATATTTTTAAGCAGTTGCCGATTACTCACTTTAACAGCGTGCTGTCTGCCTTCAGGCGCAAATCAGGCGTGCGCAAGAGACTATAAATATATTATAGGCAAAATTACCTTTCATCTCCATAAAATTCACGTAAAGATATGGCGCTAAAATGGCCGGCCATCACTGGATCCGGTTCAATTTAGACAAACGAAGTCCTTTTCGGTAAACTTTCAACATAATTTCCCGTTTTAACCGGAAACCCGTTTTCAAAGGAGCATATTTTGTCGATTCCACAAAACCCGACCCCCGAAGCCTGGCAAATTTTGAATCAGGAAATTGAAGCCTGCCGAAAATGCCCTCGCCTGGTGATGTGGCGAGAACAAGTTGCCGCAGAAAAACGCCGCGCCTACAAAGACTGGACATACTGGGGCAAACCCGTGCCCGGTTTTGGCGATACAACGGCCCGGTTGTGGATTGTGGGGCTGGCTCCGGGGGCGCACGGGTCTAATCGAACCGGACAGATGTTCACCGGCGACAGTTCCGGCGATACGCTATTCGGGGCGTTGTATCGGGCCGGTTTTGCCGACCGGCCAACAGCCCGCCGCCGCAATGACGGCCTTGGGCTGACCGATGCCTTCATCACCGCCATTGGGCGGTGCGCCCCGCCGGCCAACAAACCCGCCCGCGCCGAACTGGAGAATTGCCGTCCGTTTTTGCAGCGCGAATGGGAGTTGATGCCTCAAATTACGGTGGTGATGGCTTTGGGCCATATGGCCTTTACCGATGTGGTGCGCCTGTGGCGGGCGATGGGCCACGACGCGCCGCGCGTCAAGTTTCGGCACGGGTTTCAGCAGCCGCTGACGCTGGGCAATCGACAGGTGCATTTGCTGGCCTCGTACCATCCCAGCCGCCAAAATACCCAAACCGGGCGGCTCACCCAGGCCATGCTTGATGACGTGTTTCAGACGGCCCGCGCGCTGCTGGACGGATAAAAAAAGCCCCCTCTATGAGGGGGTTGTTATTGCGAGGGGTATTTTTTGCGCCGAATCAATCTCCGCCCCCATAAACCGGAGATTGATTCGCTCTGCTCGCAATGACAGCCGGCGAAATCAGGCCGTCAATTCAGCCGGCGTAGCCCAACGCTTTCTTCCGCCGCCGAATCACCACGCTTTCGGTGGTGTAAAGTATCAAAGCCAGCCAGATTAAGCTAAAGCCGACCATTCTGGTGTGGGTAAACGGCTCGCCGAACACATATACGCCCAACAAAAATTGCATGGTGGGGGCCACATATTGCAGCAGCCCCAGCGCCGAAAGGGGAATTCGCCGGGCCGCCGCCGCGAAAAGGAGCAGCGGCATGGCGGTTATCACGCCGGTGAACACCAGCAGCGCCGTTAGCAGCGGGGCGCTGTGGCCCAGCGCTCCCTGCCCCTGCCCTTGCAGATAAAACAAATAGCCGGCCGCAGGCAAAAAGAGGATGCCCATTTCCAGCGACAGACCTTCAACTGCTTTGAGGGCTATCTTCTTTTTAATCAGGCCATAAAAGCCGAATGTAAACGCCAGGGTCAAGGCAATCCAGGGCAAAGACTTGAGGTTGAGGCTCATGTACAGCACGCCCGCCGCCGCAAAGGCGATAGCCAGCCATTGCCCGGTACGCAATCGCTCCCGCAAAAAGAGAACTCCCAACAGCACATTCACCAGCGGATTGATGAAATAGCCCAGACTGGTTTCTATCACAAAACCGGCATTCACCCCCCAAATGTAGGTCAGCCAGTTTACCGAAAGCAGTCCGGCGGCCAGCGCAATAGCCAACATTGTTTTGGGCCTTTTTAACACAAGCCGCAGCCACGCCCAATTGCGGCTCACCATCAGCAAAAACGCCAAAAACAGCAGCGACCAGACCATGCGATGGGCCACAATTTCCATAGCCGACACGCCGCGCAGAAATTTCCAGTACACCGGCAAAACGCCCCACAGCACGTAGGCCAACAGCCCGTACACAAATCCCTTGTTCACAATCTTCACCTGCCCTTTTCAATTGTCGGGAAACATCCGGCACGCATACTCAATTTGCCCGCACATTGCAAACGTCAGGCTCGAACGCGGAAGATTTGCCCCGCAGGGCTGTTGTCGGGACAATCTTGACAGAGGAGTTCACCCGCAATCCGGTTCAAACCATCATTAAAACCTTGCTTTTCAATTCGCTTGCAAAGATTTGTTGGGCAGCGCTGTTGTTTGCAAAAGTATTTGTGC
>JAJRUC010000313.1 GCA_024278015.1 Chloroflexota bacterium | reverse complement strand
GCCCAAATTCGGGCTGAAACACAGGGCAACCACAAGGGTTGTCCCTACCCCGAACTAACATATATACTGTCCAGCATCACAAAGTATCACGAATTCCTGTGAATCCTTGTTACTTTATGACGCTGTTGAGTATAACATCAATAACAATGGGGCGAATTGCCGATGTTACCCGATTTCAGACTGCGTCAACGAGATTATCTGCTAAATATCAGCCAGGCCATGAATTCTCAACTGGATCTGCCCTCTTTGCTGAAGCTCATTCTGGAAAGCTCGGTGGAATTGCTGGCCGGGCAGGCCGGGTTGATTGTGCTGCGCCACGACAGCGGCAAGCTCTCGCCGGCGGCGGCCTTTGGCCTTTCCAGAGAAACCGTCCCCCTGTTTGAACCCCTGTGGCGCGATATTCCCCGCGACGCCCCCAACGCCATCCCCGATATTTCGATGCGGCTGGCTCTGGCTTCTCGCTCAACGGGCGTGCCCCTGCGGCAAGTGGTGGCCCTGCCCTTAAGCATTGAAGCGCGTAACCGGGGCTATATTTTCGTCTTTCGGGCGCGGGGGGCCGCCTCCTTTACCGAAAATGATAATCAGGTGTTGCGCACCTTTGCCGATAACGCGGCCATCGCCGTGGAAAACGCCTACCTGTACCGGCAGGTCAGCGCCGAACGGGAACGCTTGAACGCCATTATTGAACACAGCGGCGACGGGGTGATGATTATCAACCCCTTTCGCATCATTCGCATCTGGAACACCACCCTGACCAATCTAACCGGCATCACCGCCAAGGAGGCCATCGGGCGGCCCTGTTACGACGTCTTGAATTTGAAAACCAAACAAGGGGCCGGCCTGTGTCACACTCAATGCCCCATTTTGCATCCCCCTGCAAACGGGCCGCTTTATATTGAAGGCTATTACGAGCGCCGGGACGGGGTGAAGATTGTCTTTGCCGACAATTACGCTCCGCAACGCGACGAAGATGATGAAGTTGACCAGTACATCGGCACGCTTAGAGACGTAACCCGCCTGTATGAGGCCGAAGACCTGAAAGAGACGCTGCTGGCAGTCATTTCGCACGAGCTGAAAACGCCGGTCAGCATCATTAAAGGCTACGCCGGCACTCTGGCCCGCGAAGACGCCGCTTGGGAGCCGGCTGTTCTGCGCGACGGCCTGCTGATTATTGAAGAAGAAGCCGACAAGCTCAATAAACTGATTACCGATTTTCTGGAAGCAAGCCGCCTGCAAACCGGCAGCCTGAAACTGCACCTGACCAATGTTGACTTGCCGGACCTGGCCGCCCACGCCATTAATGCCCTGAAAGCCACCACCGCCAACCATCACTTTGCGCCGGATTTTCCACCCGATTTTCCGCCCGTTCCCGGCGACTATGAACGGTTGAACGAGCTTTTGACGAATTTGTTGAGCAATGCCATCAAATACAGCCCGAATGGGGGGTTGATTCGGGTGGGGGGCAAGGCTCTGCAAAAAACGGTGCGTCTGTACGTGGCCGATGAAGGGGTGGGCATTCCCGCCACCGAACATGACCGCATCTTTGAGCGATTTCACCGGGTGGACAACGGCCTGACCCGTCAGGCCCCCGGCACCGGCCTGGGGCTGTTTCTGGTGAAAGCCGTCGCCGAAGCGCACGGCGGCTCGGTCTGGGTAGAGAGCGTCCCCGGCCACGGCAGCACCTTCTGGCTGGAGTTGCCGCAGTGAGCGACAACTACGTAGATTAATTGATTTTTATTGGAGAAAAACCATGCCCGCCAAAGAAAATTCTCAACTCATTTTAATTGTCGATGATGAAACCCGGATGCGGCGGTTCATTCAAATGAACCTGGATCTGGAGGGCTACCGGGTGATTGAAGCCGAAGACGGTATGCGGGCCGTGGAACGGGTGCGCGACGACCTGCCCGACCTGGTGGTGATGGATGTGATGATGCCCCAAATGGACGGCTTTGAGGCCCTGCGCCTGATTAGAGAGGTCTCAACCGTGCCGGTCATTATGCTGACCGTCCATTCGGAAGAAGAGGCGCGGGTTAAAGGACTGGATATGGGAGCCGATGATTATGTGACCAAACCCTTCAGCCCCCGCGAACTGTCCAGCCGGATTCGGGCCGTTTTACGCCGCACCGAAGCGAAATCGCCCATTGAACAAAGCCTCATCACCGTAGACGACCATCTGCAAATTGACGTGAACAAACGCGAAGCCATTGTGGATGGCAAGCCGGTCAAGCTCAGGCCCATCGAATTTAAGTTGCTGTACCATCTGGCGACGAATGCAGGCTGGACCATTCCGCACGAAACCCTGCTGGCCAAGGTTTGGGGCCACGAATACCGGGAAGAGACGCACTATTTGCGGCTGTATGTCACCTACCTGCGCCAAAAGATAGAACCCAATCCGGCCAGCCCCAAATACATCATCACCGAACGGGGCGTCGGCTACCGATTTATTGATTTTGAGAAGAAGTGAGACTCACCCGGCCCGGTCAAGGATTTGGATGATGCCGGTACTGCCGTCCAGCAGCACCCGGTCGCCCGGTTTAAGTTGCCGGCGGGCATCGGGGATGTTGGAGACGGCGGGCAGGCCGTATTCGCGGGCGATGATGGAGCCGTGCGAAAGCATGCCGCCGCGCTCAACAATCAGGCCGGCGGCCAACGGAAACCAGGGCAACCAGGCCGGGTCTGCCGAAGGAGCAACCAGCACGCACCCCGCCGGAACCTGCTCAAAATTGTCAAACTCCTGCAAAAATCGAACCGGCCCCTGGGCGATGCCGGGGCTAACCGGCAGCCCAACCAGCGTTCCGGCCAATGCTTCGGCGGCGCGGTCTTTTCCCAGCAGTATGCCGGGAAGATCGGCTTCGGCCAAAACCTGGGGCGCGTCCGTTTGCCGGTAGGTTTGATAAGCCGTTTTTCGGGCCAGAACGGCCGGTTTCAAATGCACTCCGCGCCCTTTTTCTGTAACCAACGCCCGTTCTATTTCTTCCATTGTCAGCCAAAAATAATCGTCTGCCGCTTCAAGCAGGTGCGCCTTTTGCCATTTTTGGGCCAGACGCACATCCCACTTGCGCACGGCGGCCATCGCTTGCGCTTCGGCGGCGCGCATGGCGTTGCGCCAGCCGAAGAATTTGTTCAGGAGCAACATCAACGGCCGGGCCATTGCCTGCCGCCAGGGGAGCCTGCGTCCCGGGCCGCGCGCGCCGGCGGTTAAGTTGCGCCAGGCCCGCTCCACCGAATGGGGGGCATCGTTTTCCGGCAGGGAAGCCAGATTAGTGTAGCGGGCCACTGTCTTCAACACCGCCGCCGGGTCTTCGTAATAACGGGGCCAGGCCATATCAGACACATACAGGGCGTAATGGCCGTATTGGGCCAGCCAGGCTTCAAATTCGGCCAAAAATCGGGTGCCGGCCAGGGCAGTCTGATAATCGGCAAAATTGTCCCGGCCGGCAGCCAGATAATCCAGCGCGGTTTCTTCGGCGCGGGCGCGACGGGCCAGCCGGCGCAGGGCGGCGTTGCGCCGAATGACGGCCGGGTCTTTGCCCAGCGTGCCCAGCGCGGCAAACACATCCGTATCTGAAGCCGCGACCGGCTTAAGCAGGCGGGCCACCAACACCGTCAAGCCCGTTAAGGCCGAAAGCAAAACCAGGCCCACGCCGATTAAATCGCCGTAAATCTGCTCTCTAAGTTTGAACCGGGCCAGCGCCTCGGCGGGGGTTGCGGCCGATTTTCGCAGCCGGGCCGCAATGCGGTCAACTGTACACTGGTAGTCTTGCACGGTTTTACCGGCTTGCAACACCGCCCTCAACAACCGGCGATAGCTTTTGCCGGCCCGCCACACCATCGACCAGTTGACGCTGAACGGATTGCCGAGTGTTTCGGCGGGGCTGTAACCCACCATCGCCGGCAGGGCCGTCGGGTTAAAGCCCAATTGGCGCAAAACGCGCTTTATCATCGACAAATTAAGATAGGGCCGGCCCTGAAAACTTTTGATATACGGCCCCAAACCGGCAACATCCAGCCCCATTTGCTCAAAAAAGCGCGCGCCCCGGTTTTGGCTGCGTATCATCAACGAAACCAGCAAGGGCGAAGGCAAGTCCGGCAGGGTTTCGGCATGATTGGCCCGCGTCCATTCCAGGTTAAAATCGGTTTCGGTGATGGTGCGGGCCGGTTCCGGCAGCGAATCGGCGGCCTGCGCCGCCGCTGTGACGGGCCGGGTTTGGAGCAAATAGAGCTTTCCGGCCTGATAGGCCCATTCCACATCCTGGGGGGCGGCCATCAAGGCTTCTACCTGTTCAAGGGTTTAGGCCAGGGTGGTCAACTGTTTGGTTGAAAGCAACTCACGGGCGGGGTCAACCGCATTGCCGGCCGATTTTTTCAGCACGGGGTAATGCGGGTGCCGGCGCAAAAGGTGGTATCGGGCGGGCGTTACCCGGCCGCCGGCAACGGCATCGCCCAAACGGGGGGCGGCTTCAATGACCAGTTCGTCCCGATTGCCGGTGACGGGGTTCATGGAAAAGGCCACTCCGGCCACATCGGGTTTGAGCATGGGTTGAATCAGGACGGCAATTTTGATGGCCTGCAAAGACATGCTGTGCCGCAACCGGTATTCGACGGCCGGGCCGGTTAAGGCCGAAGCCCAACAGCGGGTCAGGCTGACGGGCAGCAGGACGCGCGGCACGTTCAGTTCGGTCAGGTGACAACCGGCAAAGCTGCGGTCAGTATGGTCTTCGTCTACGGCGGAAGAGCGCGCGGCGAAGAACTGGAGGTGCGGCGGGAAAACCTGGTTGAGCCGCCGGGTTAAGGCGGCGCTTAAAGGGGGAGCCAGGGGAGTCGTCTTCAGAAAATCGGCCAAAAATTGCAGCGCGCCCTCTGTGACGGCCACATCGGGCGAGCCGGCCCAGACCGGGCCATAGGCGTAGTGGTCAATTTGCGCCCGAAAAAAATCGGTCGTCACCACCAGCCCGGCCGGCGAGGCGAGGCCGTTCCGGATGAGCAAGGCCAGGTTTAGCGCCTTGGCCCCCACCAAAGAAAGATGGTCGGCCTCAATTTCGGTTAGCGTAAGCAGGTGTTTTGCGCTCATAGTCTTTATCAACCAATGTAATCAGAGAGAAGAAGAAAATGGCGATGGGCAAAATAGCGGCCAATGCCGCCCACAGATAAGCCGACGAGGAGGAAATCAGAATAGTGGTCGGCCCCACCACCGTGAACGCCAACGACAGGAAGACGCCGGCGAATAATCCGATTTTGTGGCGGGTATACAAGGCCCACACTACGTTAAGAATGATAATGCCCAACATTAAAAACAGCACCGGAATGGTCAAATTCCACAATTGGGTGGGGGTAATGTAGTACACAAAGGTTCGGCTTTTAAGCAACGATGTAAACCAGCGGCCCGTTTCCAGCAGGCCGACGCCCAGCGAAACCAGGCCCAGCCCCAACCAAAACGCGATGGTAAAGTTCAGCAGCGGCAGCGAATTGCGGCCGGCTGCGCTGCTGTTCGCCTTTTCGGGAGACGGATTCAGCAGGGCGGTAATTTCGTCCAGACCGCGCAAGGCGTAATCGCTGGCCGGATTGATGACCAGCACGTTTTCCAAACAAATTTTGCGGTCTTCAACGGTCTCAACCACGTAGCTGAGCCACACCCAGGCCGTTTCATTTTTGGGGTCAAGGTCTACCACGTTGTAAAGCAACGCCCGCGCGGTTACTTTGTCGCCGCCTTTGGCAGCTTCTATGCCCTGAGCCAGGAGAATTTCACTTTTCACAAGGTTCGCCAGTTTATGTCAATTTCTACATAAAGTGTATCACGACCTCAACGGCGCGTCAAACAAAAATATGGCGGGGCAATCATTCCTGTTTTTCAGACGGGTTGCGCCCGGCGGCCAGAATTTGCCCGGCCCGTTGCGCATCCCGTTTAATTTGGGCCACCAATTCTGCCTGCCCGGCGAATTTTTTCTCCGGCCTGATAAAAGCCACCAAATCAACCCGCACGGTCTGATTGTAAATATTACGGTTAAAATTAAAGATATGGACTTCGACGGTGCGCTCGCTGTGGTTAAAGGTGGGCCGCACCCCAATGTTCGCCACGGCGGGGTAAATCGCTCCCCCGACGTGCAGCCACACGGCGTAAACGCCATTGACGGGCAAGAGTTTTTCCGGGTGAGGCAAAATATTGGCCGTGGGAAAGCCGATGGTCCGACCACGCTGCACGCCGCGCACAACGTTGCCCAGCAAAAACGGATACCCGCCCAGCATACGGGTCACCTCTTTAATTTGACCGGCGGCCAGGGCCGCCCGAATACGGGTTGAGGAAATGATTTCGGCTTCGGAGACCTTCAGGTCGGTCACTTCTACGTCAAAATCAAATTCCTGCCCCAATTGGCGCAGGTAGGGAATATCGCCGGCCCGGTCGTGCCCCAATTTAAAATTGCGACCCACCCACAACGACGCGGGCCGCAGCGAATTAACCACCTGCCGGACAAAATTGCGGGCCGATGTTTGGGCAAATTCGCGGTTAAAGGGCAACACCGCCACTACATCCAGACCCAGTTCTTCAAAGACAAGTAATTGTTCGTCGAGGGTGGTCAAATAGTCATCGTGTTGGGCCTGCAAATCAAGAACCACTTTGGGCCGGGGGTAAAAGGTAATCAGGGCGGCGGCCAAATTACGCGCGGCGGCGGCCTGCGTTAATTGGGCAATGATAGTGCGGTGGCCGCGATGAACGCCGTCGTAAGAGCCGATGGTCAAAACGGTTCGTTTGTTGAGGGGGCTAATTTCTGACAGGTGACGAATAACTTGCATGTTTTTCACATTCAGGGGTGAACCGGGTTGAATACTTTAACCGGTTTCAGCCAGCCCGGCTCCCGAAGTTTCATAACGGCAATCAGGTTGCCGGCCCGGTCACAGGCCGCCAGCGGGGTATCCGGCGACGGGGCTTTGCCGGGGATGGTTTGGCCGCGCAAAACTCGCTGTTGCAACTCGTCAGAAAGCGTTATGGCCGGCAGGTGGCTAACCAGCGTTTCCTTGGGCTGCAAAAAAGGGGCAATGCCCCGTTCTTCCAGTTCCGGCAACGATACAGCCTCCTGAACGCGCCACGGGCCGTTGGCCAGGCGGGTCAGGCCGGTTAAGTGCGCCCCCACCCCCAACGCCCGGCCCAGGTCGTGCGCCAGCGAGCGGACATACATGCCGGCATGGCCGGTTACGTTAAACACTACGTCCGGAATATTAATTTGTTCCGGCTCAATCGTTTCGATACGGATGGGGCGCGGAGCGGGCGTTACCGGCCGGCCCTGACGGGCCAGTTTGTACAGCGGCCTGCCCTTGTGCTTGATGGCCGAAAAGGGGGGCGGGGCTTGTTCAATTACGCCGATGAAGGAAGCCAGCACGCGCCGAACATCTTGCGGCGTAACGGAAGCGGGGTCGCATTGGCGCGTAATCCGGCCCTCGGCGTCGTAGGTATCGGTGGTAACGCCCAACCGCACGACGGCCCGATACTGCTTAAGGGCCGGCACAATGTACTCTATCAGGCGGGTGGCCGGCCCGATGCAAACCAAAAGCACCCCGGTAGCCATTGGGTCCAGAGTGCCGGTGTGCCCCACTTTGCGGGTGTGCGCCAGTTTTCTCACCCGATTGACCACATCGTGCGAGGTGATGCCGCCGGGTTTGTTGATATTTAAAACGCCGGCTATCGGATTAGCCGTCATAACGTTCATTCGACAATGAGTCAGGCTCCGGGGCCGGGTCTTCTGCTGTGGGAATCTCGATTTCGGACAGGAGGGTGTCAATTTTAGAGCCGTAAGCAGCAGACCGGTCAACCCGAAACTCTATGGCCGGCGTATAGCGCAGCGAAAGCCGCCGCCCCAGTTCTCGCCGGAAGAAGGGCGCGGCGCTTTTCAGCCCCCGACGCACGTCAACTTCATCGCCCGAAAAGATGCTGACGTAAACGGTAGTCGTCTTCAAATCGGGGGTTACTTCAACTTCGGTCACGGTCACAAACCCGATGCGGGGGTCTTGCGTTTCAAACTGAAGCAGGTTGCTGATTTCGTGATGAATGAGTTCAGCAACCCGTTCTTGTCGTCTTGAGGCCATAGGGTTAATTAATCCGTTCTACCACAAATGCTTCCAGAATATCACCTTCGGCCAGATTGTTAAAATTTTCAATACCAATGCCACATTCGTAGCCGGTGGCTACTTCGGCCACGTCTTCGGTAAAGCGGCGCAGCGAGCCGATTTTGCCGGTGTGGATGAGCCGCCGGTTGCGAACCACCCGAATACGGGCATCTCTGGTCACTTTGCCGGCAGTGATGTAAGAACCGGCCACAACTTTTTTGCCCGCTTTGAAGATGGCCCGCACGGTGGCGTGGCCTATTACGCGGTCTTCGTACACCGGCTCGTACAGACCTTTCAGGGCCAGTTCAATATCTTCTATCAATTTATAGATAACCTTGTACAGTCTGACTTCTATTTTTTCAGTTTCGGCGATGCGGCTGGCCGGGCCATCAACCTGCACATTAAACCCAACCACAATGGCGTTAGAGGCCAGGGCCAGGGTAATGTCTGATTCCGAGATATTGCCGGTATTTTGCAAGATGATTTTTACTTTGTGCTGGTCATCGCCCAAATTTTTCAGGGAATTAATAATGGGTTCAAGGGAGCCGTCTACATCTACCTTGATGATTAAGTTAAGTTCCTTAACTGCCTCGCCTTCCAGCAAACTCAAAAAATCTTCCAGGCTAACCGGGCGACGGGCTGTTTGTCTGGTGGCTTCAAAGGCGGCTTTGCGTTGGGAAACCAGGGCTTCGGCGGTTTTTTTGTTTTTGACAACCTCGAACATATCACCGGCAGCGGGTACATCGGGCAGGCCCAAAACAGAGACCGCCATTGAGGGGCCGGCCTTTTTCAATCTTTGGCCCTGGCCGTCGAACATGGCCCGCACCCGGCCGTAGAAGGTATCCACCACCAGTAAATCGCCCTGCTTAAGAGCGCCGTTTTGCACCAGCAGGGTGGCAGTAGAGCCGCGCTTGTCATCCATTTTGGCTTCTACCACAGACCCTTGCGCCGGCCGGTTCGGGTTTGCTTTCAGCTCGGCGACATCGGCGGCCAGCAAAACATTATCCAGCAATTCATCAATCCCCTCGTTGTTCAGGGCAGAAATGGGCACGCAAACCGTGTCGCCGCCCCAGTCTTCCGGTACCAGGTTCTGATTAGCCAGGTCTTGTTTAACTTTTTCGATATTGGCGTTGGCTTTGTCGATTTTATTGATAGCCACAATAATGGGCACCCCGGCGGCGCGGGCGTGGCCGATGGCTTCTTTGGTTTGGGGCATCACCCCGTCATCGGCGGCCACAAGCAACACCACTATATCCGTGAGCATTGCGCCCCGGGCGCGCATGGCGGTAAAGGCGGCGTGACCGGGGGTGTCCAGAAAGGTAATCAGCCGGTCATCAACCTGTACCTGATACGCGCCGATATGCTGGGTAATGCCTCCCGCTTCGCCCTTAACCACGCTGGCGTGCCGGATGGTATCGAGCAGGGTGGTTTTGCCGTGGTCCACATGGCCCAAAACCGTCACCACCGGCGGGCGCAGGACAAGGTTGGCGGGGTCTTCATCAGCGATGAAGGATTGCCGCAGCGAAACCATTTCTTCGGTTTTGGCCGCGACGGTCTCTTCTGCTTCCGGCTCTTTGAAGGGGACAACCTCAAAGCCCATTTCTTCCCCAACAATGGCAGCCGTGTCAAAATCAATAGTTTGGTTGATGGAAGCCATAATACCATCGTTCATTAATTGTTTGATGATATTAATGGGGCTAACGTCCAACGCCGTTGCCAGGTCTCGCACAGTAAGCTGCGGGGGAACTTCTATGGTTTTATCCTTTATCTCAGCCGTCATTTTTCACCCTTTCCAGGCCGCGCCTCTGCCCAACACCATACGCGCACAACACGTAGCGTCAAACAGACGGCCGGTCAATCAACATTGTTTGGTTTGTCCAGATACGAGCGTGTCAAATAATCAGGACTTACGCAGTTGCGGTAAATTACGGTGTTCTACCCCCTCCCCCGACATCAGGGGAGGAGCTAACTTCCCCCCGCTTGAGGGGGGACTGAGGGGGATAAAATGCCGCAACCGCGTAAGTCCTGATAATGAAAAAGCCGGTAATACAGGAGGAAAAGCGAGGAAATACGGAGGATGCAAGAAGCAGATGCGTACCGATGAACACCTCTACATAATTTGTCCCCCTGTATTCGGGAAACAACGCTTATTCATTTTAACAGCCCTGACCACAAATGACCATCATTTTCCCACACCAAACGGTTAGTCTGTTTCATTCATCCAATACGTGCGTCGTTGCGGGTAAAATCTTCCCGGAAGGCGTAAAATTCGGCTTCCGGCAGGTGAACGACGCAAGTACCGGCTTAAGCAAGTTTCGCCGCATAGTTTTTCAGGCGACGGTCATCTTCAGCAGAAATTGCCCCCTTCAGGGCGCGAGCCAGTAAATTTTGAGCCAGGCCCCGTTGCCAGCATACGGGGTCTTTGCACAGATAGGCGCCCCGTCCGCGCGCTTTGCCGGTTTCGTCAACAATAACGCCCTGTTCAGGATTACGGACAATGCGCACCATCTCTTTTTTCGTCTTTACCTGCCGGCAAGCGATACAGGTTCGCTGCGGCAGATGTTTCTTTTTAGCGGTCATACGCACAGGCAAACGGAGCGCTAATCCAGATATTCATCCCAATCATCAACAGACAGCGGGCCTTTCCGGCGACGGCCATACGCTTCATCTTCGCGCCGGCGGGGACGTTGTTTCAGCTTTTTACGCGCCAGGTTATCCAACTCGGTATGGTCACCGGCGCTTTCAACAATAATCGGGCGCAGACGTTTTTTGGTTTCTTTTTTCTTCTTCGGTTTTTCAACAATGCTATCCAGAACCGAAGGGATGTATGATAATTCAGACAGCGTATCCGCATCTGTCTCATCCGGGACAGGTTCACTGCCGGCCGCGACTTCGGCGGGCGGCGCCGGTTCCGGCTCAACGTCCACAGCCTCTGCCACGTCATCAACGGGAGCGGCTTCGGCCTCAACGGCTGCAACATCTTCCGGTATTTCCGCCACTGTTTCGGCTTCCGCTTCCGGGGCGGCTTCTGCCTCAACCGGCGTTTCTGCTTCTTCTGCAACTGTGTCCAGCCCGCCCAACAGCGATTCGGCTTCGGCCAAAATGTCGACGCCGCTCTCTTCCATTTCCTTAACGCGGGCGGCTTTTTCAGCCTGGCGGGTTTCGCGCAAAATTTGCAGTTCGGCCTGGCCCACCAGTTCAATGGCTTCGCTTAGCAGGTTCAATTCCCCGCCGGAAAATTCCGAACCGTCTTTATGCTCGGCCAGAATATCGGAAACCAGCGAGAACACTTCCGGCCGGTTTGAAACGAGCGCCTTGATTGCCTCGGAGGCGCTGGCTTTTTGAATGGACTCTTCAGCGGCTTCGCTGGCGCTTTTAATATCGATACGCCAGCCGGTGAGCTTGGCGGCCAGCCGGGCGTTTTGCCCCTCTTTGCCAATTGCCAGCGAAAGTTGTCTGTTGGGCACAACCACCATCGCGGTTTTATCGTTATTGCGATCGTGCAGCAACACGTTCAGCACTTTGGCCGGGCTAAGGGCGTTGCCGATGAAGGTAGTGGTCAGGGGACTCCACTCGGCCACGTCAATTTTCTCGCCGCCCAGTTCATTGACAATGCTTTGAATACGCACGCCGCGCATACCCACACACGAGCCAACCGGGTCTACGCCCTCTTGCAGGGCGGCCACGGCCACTTTAGAGCGGTATCCGGCCTCACGGGCAATGGCTTTAATTTCGACGGTGCCGTTGTAGATTTCCGGCACTTCCACTTCCAGCAAACGGCGCAACATATTTCGATGGGTTCGGGAGACGATTATCTGGGGGCCGCGAGAAGTTTTTGACACCTCAACCACGTAGGCCCGCAATCGTTGGCCTTCGGCATAGCGCTCGGTGGGGATTTGCTCGTTGCGGGGCAAAATTGCTTCCACCTTGCCCAGCGACAAGATGGCCTGCCGCGCGTCAACGCGCTGAACGGTGCCATTAATAATTTCGCCTTCCCGGTCGACGTAGGCGTGATACAGCGCATCCCGTTCTGCGTCCCGGATGCGTTGCAAAATAACCTGCTTGGTTGTTTGGGCCGCAATACGGCCAAAACTGTCCGGCGTATTTTCTATCTGAACCACGCCGCCAGGTTCGGCGTCGGGGTCAATATCCCGGGCTGCCGCCAGACTGATTTCGTTGTTCTCGTCCAAAATTTCGTCCACAATTTCTTTGGCGACATAAATTTTCACGCTGCCGGTTTCCTGGTCTACTTTGGCCGAAATTGTATTCGCGCCATAGTTTCGCTTGTAGGCAGAAACAAGGGCAGATTCAACGGCCTCTAAAACCACTTCCAAAGAAAGCTGGCGTTCATGGCAAACCTGATTGATTGCCATCATAAATTCACTCTTCACGATGCCAAAAGCCTCCTACCACTTCATCACAACTACAACATCACGTGAAGTATGGTCTACAACAAGAAAAGTGGGGGTTGCCCACTTTTTAACAGAGCCATCTATAACGTAATAAGATTATACCATAATAACGGCAAATCTGGCAAGTCTTTAGGGCAACAACTTACGACATTGCGTCCAAAATCCGTTCCGTATGATACGCCAGCAAATCCGGGGGCAAGGTTTCCGGCTCAAACCAGCCGAACTCGGTCACTTCATCGTTAAGCGCCAGCTCTCCGCCCAAAATTTTGCACCGGAAGGCCACAATAAACACCGTCCGCGACTTCCTCTCCGGAAAAAGGTGGGCCGGGTGATGGACAGAATACATGCCGACCAACCGTTCGATTTCCACATCAAGACCCGTTTCCTCTTTCGTCTCCCGAATAGCGGTTTGCCGAATAACCTCATCCATGTCCATGTGGCCGCCGGGTACGCACCACATGCCGTTATCGGCGCGACGGGTCAGCAACACCCGGCCCTGTTCATCAAAAATAACGGCGCACGCCCCCACATGCGGCGTATCCAGTTTTGTCCAGCCGATGACGCTAATCCAGCGGGTATCGCGCCCAATGGCGTCGCCGGAAAGACGCACATCCAGCACGTGAAACCCGGCCCGTTCCAGCGCCAGTTCCACTTCGGCGGGATGATAATACGCGAAAAAGCGTTTGCGTCCGTGTGCGCTGCGCCACGTTTCCGCTTCGCCTTTTTTCAGGCTGATGTATATATGCCCGTGGCGCAAGGTGCGGTTGATTTCCCGCAGCGCAGCGGGAAAATCGGCTTTGGGCAGATGCAACAGCGAGGCGCACGCCCATTCGCCGGCGAATACGTCTTTGGCAAAGGGCAATCGCCGCGAATCCGCCAGCGCCAGCAACGTCGCGCCTTCCTGCGCGGCAATCTTCAGCATCGCCGCCGAGCGGTCTACCCCCACCGCGCGGAATCCCCGCCGCAAAAATTCCGCCATGTCGCGCCCCGTGCCGCACCCAATATCCAGAATCAGGCCGCCGGGTTTAAGATAACTCAAAAAGCGGTCAAGTTCATCTCCCAAAACGGTTTTGTGCCGGCGCGCGGCGTAATTCGGGGCGATGTGGTTATACGTGGCAACGGTTATTTCGACAGGGTTGTTGAAGGGTGTCATCAGTCCTCCTTACGAGGGGCAATGCAGTGGCCGGTTTTACCCTGGTTTTTAACTGCATCAGGGTTGAATATTCGTATACGGTCAATATCTGCCCGGTGATGTGTTCCCAGCTAAACCGTTCCACCCAACGACGCGCCTGCTCGCCCAGATGGTCGCGCAGATGGTTGTATTTCAGCAACAGCGTGATTTTCTCTGCCAGCGCGGAAACATCCCGGCTGGGAACCAGATAGCCGTTGAAGCCGTCTTCTACCGTGTAGGTCAGCCCGCCGACATCCGAGGCGATGACCGGCGCGCCGCAGGCCATTGCTTCCACCGCCACCATGCCGAATGATTCATAATGCGAAGGCATGACTACCATTTGGGCCGCCGAATAATAATTCACCAACGTGTTCTGGTCTTTTGCGCCCAGAAATGTGACCAAATCTCCCACGCCGAGCGCTTCCTTGAGTTCGCGCAGGCGGCGCATTTCGCGCTCTTCTTCGCCGGAGGTGGCGTGCGGGTTGCCGCCGATGATGCTGATGCAAACGTGATTCCGAAATTCCGGGTTCTGTTTCAGCACCAGCGCCATAGCGCGAAGCAGGTAATCTATCCCTTTTAACGGCTGGATGCGCCCCACAAACAGAATTACTTTATGGTCGGGCGGCACGCCGATGCGCCGGCGGGCTTCGGGGCGGGGGACGGGTTGGAAGAGGTTCAGGTTCACCCCCGGCGGAATAATCTCGATTTTGGCGGCGTTTGCGCCATACAGCGACACCAAATCGCGCTGTTCCACAGGCGTGGCGGCAATGAGCCGGTCGGCAAAGTACACAATTTGCTCTTCCGCACGGATGCGGAAATCAGACTCCCGTTCTTCGTTTGTTTGCGCCACCCGGTTTTTCATT
>JAJRUC010000012.1 GCA_024278015.1 Chloroflexota bacterium | reverse complement strand
AGGGCGCGATGGGTGCGCCCCTCGTCTTGCAGGGTGCGCCACACCGCCAGGGCGTGTCGCTGGTCGGCGGGGGACATTTGCCGAAAAAGGGCGATGGCAGCCTGGTTACCCGCCAGGACCCACTCCACTGCGGCCAGGTCCGCTTTGGAAACGCGGGGACGCACGGCTAAAAAGAACTGTCTGGTTCGATACTGAACGTTTTGCAGGGCGGGCGTCATGATACCAGCCAACTGACCAGATAGTTGGTGGGCGTAATGATAAGCCCGCTGAAGAGGGGGCCGCCCAAAAAGACCAGCAGCAACAGAATCAGAGGGCCGACGGGTTCCAGTTTGAGGAATGAATTTGAAGTGGGGTAAGGCAAAAAGCCCGCCACCACTTTAAAGCCGTCCAGGGGGGCAATAGGCAGCAGGTTAAAAAACAGCAACACCACATTCAGCCAGATAAAGACAAAGAGCAATTCTTGTGGATTGGGCAACACGCTGGATGAATAATAGGCTTCTACCACCCCCAGCCGAAAAACCAGCGCAGCCGCAATGGCCAGCACCAAATTGGAAAGCGGCCCGGCGGCGGCCACCATTGCCATTCCGGCTTTGGGGCCGTTTTGCAGATTGTACGGATTAACCGGCACCGGCCTGGCCCAGCCGAAGCCTGCCACCAGGACCATGATGCTGCCCAGCACATCCAGATGCTTGCGCGGGTCAAGGGTCAGCCGGCCCTGATTTTTGGCCGTCGGGTCTCCCAGCCGAAAGGCAACCCAGGCGTGCGAAAATTCATGCACGGAAAAGGCCACCACCATAGCCAGGGCAAAGGCAATGGTATTGGCAATCGATTGCCCGCTAAACAGCCGTTTCAGGAACTGGATAATGAAAAAAGCGATGACCGGACTCAAATCCATCATCCCCATGCGGCTGAAGGGGCGCAACGGGGCCAGAATGGGTTCGGTGAGGAGGTGAATAAGGCGCAGCACCTGTCCAATATAGTAGCCGACCCCACTATGTGCGTTGAGGCGAACGCCCGCCGCCGGCAGCCACGAAACCAGCACCCGGATGAGAATCAGCCAGCTATACACTTCCAGCGCATAAACAAGAATTGTGCGTATTAAACTCATTGTTGATATACCTTTTATTTCGGATTTAATGCAGGGAATTATAACACGCCTGCCGCTATTCAGAAAACAATTGGTCTGGGGGCCGGCATCGAATGGGCGGCCCTGTTTCTTCATCGGCCCGGTTATGTTATAATGAATTAATTTTACACAGGCAGGATACCTGTTCCATGATAGAACCAACCGATATTCGTCTGGATGACGTGGTGAAAATGCGCAAAGTACACCCGTGCGGCAGCTACACCTGGCAGGTGGTCCGGTTGGGAACCGATATTGGCTTGAAGTGCCTGACCTGTGGCCGAAAAATCTACGTGCCGCGCAGTAAATTTGTGCGACAAGCCCGGCATTTTGTATCCAGAGGCCCGGAAACTCCACCTGTGGTTGAAGGTTAATTTATCTTTTGAATGTAGTTGCCGATGAAAAAACGAATTTTATTCCTGATATCTGATACGGGCGGCGGGCATCGCGCGGCGGCAAAGGCCATCGACGAGGCCATTCACCAGTTGCATCCCGATACCTACGAAACGTATATTGAAGATATCTGGAAAGACCACACCCCGTGGCCGGTCAACAAAATCCCCAACGCCTACCCCTGGATGACCGGCCCCGGTATTCCCATGTGGAAGCTGTTGTGGCTGATTTCTACAACCGTCCAGCCGCACAAGGTTATTTTTCCCGGGGTGTCGCCGGTGGTAGAGCGCCGGATTGTCCGGTTTTTTCACCAGATTCAACCGCACATCATTGTCTCTGTCCATCCCTTGATGAACCACATCGGCGTAAAATTACGCAACAAGGCGGGCATGGCCCACATCCCCTTTGTTACCACTGTCACCGATATGGTCAGCATCCATCCGGCCTGGATTTGCCCCGATGTAACCCTGTGTACCGTCCCCACCGAACCGGCCCGTCAATTGGCGGTTGAATTTGGCCTGTCGCCGGAGCGGGTGATTGTTACCGGCCAGCCCGTGGGCTTGAAGTTTGCCGCCGGGCCGAAAGACAAAGCCGGCCTCAAGCGCAGGCTGGGACTGGCGGCAAACCGTCCGGCGGCGCTGATTGTGGGCGGCGGCGAAGGCTTCGGCCCCGTTTACGACATTGCCCGCGCTATTGCCAAAACCGCGCATCAGGGCCAGATGATGGTGGTGGCCGGCAGAAACGCCCATCTTCAGCAAAAACTCAATCAGGCGCGCTGGGAAATCCCCACCAAAATCTTCGGATTTGTGGATAATATGCCGGCGCTGATGGGGGCAGCAGATATGCTGGTTACAAAAGCCGGCCCCGGCACTATCAGCGAGGCTTTTATTGCCCATTTGCCGCTTATCGTTTCCGGTTACATTCCCGGTCAGGAAACCGGCAACGTGGTCTATATTCAAGAGCATCACGCCGGCCGGTTGGCCGAAAATCCGCTGGAGATTGCTCGCACGGTGGCCGACTGGATGAAGCCCAACAACCCAATCCTGTCGCAAATGACTCAAAACGCGGCGGCGCTGGCTCGCCCGGAAGCCGCCTTGACAATTGCCGGCCGAATATGCGATTTGATTTAAATTGCGGGAGCATGGTAAAATCTCATGGCCTGTCGGTGAGGCAAGGATGGATTAACAAAAGGCTTGCATATGAAATACAGTCGGGCAGAAAACGCATGGCGGGCCACAGGTGTTTTTTATGTGGTGCTGTTGCTGGTTATCTCGGTTTTGGATTGGGTCAATAACGTATTCTTTTTGACGTACTGGCTCACTCAGGCGGGGCTGATTACGCTGGGCATTGGTATTTTTGTGGTGATAGGCCGTAAATATCGGGACTTGAGCGCCCAGCGCGGCGTGTTGCTGGCCTTTGGTATTGGCGTGTTGACCATTATCCCCGGCGTGTTGCTGACGATGGATCCTCCCCGGGAATTTTGGTCCCAGTATTTTACAGTAGGGTTGAGCATGGCCGCCGGCAGTTTTTTGGGCTTTCTGTTTATTAAACTCTTCAACAAACTGGGTTGATATTGCCGGCCATTAAATTGTGTATGAAGCCTTGCGGTGCGGGTTCCATAATTTTTTGTGAATTGAAGACAGACCATCAGGTTGATAAAGGAATTTGCCGGTTATGGAATTGGTAGAAAAAATAAAGTGCAGTGTAGGCATAACCGCCCATAACGAAGAGGCCAATATCGCCCAGATTTTGGATGCTGTGCTGGGTCAACGTTTGTTTGTGGCAGACATCGCCGAAATCATTGTGGTGGCTTCCGGCTGCACAGACAACACCGTCCCCATCATCGAATCTTACGTAGAAAAATACCCCGAAAAAATAAGCCTTTTTGTGCAGGAACGGCGCGAAGGCAAAACCAGCGCCATCAACATTTTTTTAGCCAACGCCCACCAGAAAATTTGCGTGCTGGAAAGCGGCGATACCATCCCCCACGAAGACGCCATCGAAAACATGGTGCGTATGTTTGCCGACCCGGCGGTGGGTATGACCGGCGCGCACAAAGTGCCCGTCAACACCCCCGACCACATCGTCGGGTTTTTGTCGCACCTGCGGCTGCGGCTGGAACACCAGCTTTGCCTGGAAATTCCGCGCCTGGGCGAGTTGATTGCCTTCCGCAAGGTGTTTGATGCCATTCCGCCCGATGTGGCGATGGACGAAGCCTTTGTCGAGGCGCTGGTCATTCGGCGGGGCTTGCAGGTTCGTTACGCGCCCGATGCCGTGGTCTTTAATATGGGGCCGGAAACGGTTAACGATTTTGTCAAACAGCGACGGCGCAATCACGCCGGTCATCTTTATTTACAGAAAAAATATGGCTATCAGGTTTCCAGCCTTGATTCAGGCAAAGTGGTGCAACTGGCCCTGTCTGAAGTGTTCGGCGCGTTGAAACTGATTTGGGTGCTTTTTGCTTTGGGGTCGCTGGAGGCCTACGCTCGTATGTTGGGCTGGTGGGATTTCAAGGTTAAAAAGCGCACGCATGTGGTGTGGGACATTGCATGGACAACCAAAGAGGTTAAACGCCCCATAGACCATCAGGGCATTAATATCACCTCGCCGCATTTGCCGGCCAAACGAGAGTAATTGCCGTGCCTGTAACGCACCTTAAGGCGCAGTCCGCATATCGGCTGCGCTTTTTTTGCTCCATCCCTGCTTTTGCGTCATAATAGAATCATTACCTTGCGGCAGAACCGGAATTTGTAGTGAAAAAAGAAGCGCTGAATACCATTTTGAAAATAATTATCAGCCTGGGGTTGCTGGCCTATCTGCTGGTGCAATTTTTGTCGGACCCGGTAGACCGCCGTCTGTTGCTGGATACGTTGCGCACTGCAAATTACCTGTATTTGCTGGTGGCGTTGGCCTTTTATATGTTGGCTATTGTCACCAACGCCATTAAATGGCGTATTTTGTTGAAGGCCCAGGGCGTACCCGTGCCTTTAAATGCGCTGGTGAATTTTACGTTTGTCGGCTTCTTCTTCAGCAATTTTTTGCCCGCCAACGTGGGCGGCGATGTGATGCGCGGTTTTGGGGTGGCCCGTTACACAGAACGCAACGCCGATGCCGCCGTTTCGGTGGTGGTTGACCGGGTGATTGGCCTGATGACCTTCATGTTCACGGCGGTGGTGGCCGCGTTTGCGGCGGTGTATCTGGCCTCTACCCAGGCCGATACCTTCATTTTTGCTGATGAAACTCTGGTGCAAAACCTGACCCAGGTGGAAGTGATGGCTACTGTGGGTATGCTGGCTATTGCCGGGGGCTTTGCCGTGTTGCTGAGCCAACGGCTGCGTACTCTCATCGGCAAAGTGTTCACCCTCCGGTTGTTAAAGCCGCTGGCGCCGGTGTACAAAGGGCTTTCGAATGCGTTTGGCGCGTATCGATACCAGTACAGCGCCTTGTTCAGCGCGTTTGCGGTGGGCGTGGGCACGGTGGTGTTGACCGGCCTGGTGGATATTGCCATTGTGGCCGGGCTGAACGGCCATATTTCGCCCCTGTACATCTTTCTGTTCAACCCCATTATTGCGGTGTTGCTGGCTGTGCCCATCAGCATTGGCGGTTTGGGAACCGGCTCGGTGTTGTACGTGTATTTTTACGGCCTGGTGGGCGTGCCTCAAACGCTCTCGTTTGCTTTATCGCTGATAAAACAGGCTGTGGTTTATGCGGGCAGTTTGCCCGGCGGCGTATTGTGGCTTAAAAGAACGCGCGCTCGCTCGCAGACACCCCCCGCAGCCGGCTAATCATCTGCCGGAACAAGGATAACTTTTTGTAGGAGAGAAACAATTAATGACCGGATCAATCAAAATTCTGGGAGCCGGCCCCGCCGGTTTAACCGCGGCCATTGTCCTGGCCCAACACGGCTTTCAACCTGTTGTGTACGAAAAACGGAGCCGGTGCGGGGCGCGGTTTAAAGGCGATTTGCAGGGGCTGGAAAACTGGTCTTCGGAAACAGATATTCTGGATGAATTCCGGGCCATCGGTTTGCAAATAAATTTTGCCCACTCCCCCTTTACCCGCCTGCATGGGGTAGACTATACCCTGAAGGTGGCAACTCTGGAAGCCGAACAGCCGCTGTTTTATTTGGTGAAACGCGGCCCTTTTCCTGATTCTCTGGACACGGGCCTGTACCGGCAGGCCATGGACCACGCGGTTGACCTTCGATTTGAGCGCACCATCCCGGAAACCGAAGCCGATATTATCGCCACCGGCCCCGCCTCAACCGAAATATTCGCCGTCGACACCGGCATTGTCTTTGAAACCGACCTGCCCGATGTCGCTTACGGCATGTTGAATAATGACAATGCGTATTTGGGATACGCCTATTTACTGGTGACGGGCGGCTATGGCTGTATGTGTACCGTGCTGTTTGACCGTTATCCCGATATTCATCGTCAGTTTGAGCAGGTTAAACAGGATTTTATCGCCTTGACCGGCGTAACAATTAAAAACCCCCGTACAGTGGGCGGTTTTGGATCTTTTTCTCACCAGAGGCGTTACGAGCAGCAAGGGCGGTTGTACGTAGGCGAAGCCGCCGGTTTGCAGGATTTGTTGTGGGGATTTGGCCTTCGTTATGCGGTGCGTTCCGGGCATTTGGCGGCGCAGGCCATTATTCAGGGCACAGATTACGCGCAGGCCGTCTCCGGCGCGCTGACCGGCTATTTGCGGGCCTCGATAGTGAACCGCTTTGTTTGGGAACATTTGGGCAATCGGGGCTATCGATTCTTCATGAATCTGGGCCGTCGCAACCGGGACCCGCGTCGTTTTTTGTTCAGGTTGTTTCGATATTCAACCAAGCAACGGCTGATTTTTCCGTTGGCGCGCCGGGATTTAAACCGCCGCCATCGCCGCTTAAACCATTGAGCCGTACCTTAAACCCGAACCCGGACACGCGGAACCCGTTTTTGCAGGAGGAAAGATGAACCAGTATATTGAGATGCTTCAAATGGTTAGCCGTACCTTTACCCTGTCTATTGAGAAACTGCCCGCCATTCTCAGGGATTCAATTGCGTTGGCCTATTTGTTGTTGCGCGTTTCCGATTGTCTGGAAGACCACGATGTGATAGAAGTTGACCGCAAAATTCACTTGCTGGAGTTGTGGGACGAAATTCTGGCCGGACAACAGCCGGTTGGGGATTTGATTCAGGCCGTCAACGACCTGGATGCCACCGACCCGGAAGTATACGTGGTCAAACACGCCGACGGCCTGATAGATTTTTTGCACACCATGCCGGTTGATATTCAAAACTTCATTGTTGAGCGAGTGGCCCGCACCACGCTGGGTATGGCCCGCTGGCAGCAGCACGGCCCGTTTGTGGAAAATGAAGCGGCTATGGATGATTACATGCATCAGGTGGCCGGCCGGGTGGGTTATTTGCTGACCGACCTGTTTGCCTGGTATTCGCCCGTCATTCGGCAGCGAAAGGATGAGCTGATGCCGCTTTCGCGGGAATATGGCCTGGCCCTGCAAACGGTCAACATCATTCGCGGCTTGCGCAAAGATTACGAGCGCGGCTGGGTGTTTGTGCCGGAAACGTACATGCAGGAAGTGGGCTTGACCCGCGACCAGTTCTTTGCCCCCGGCAACGAGGATAAAGCCTTGCAGGTGGTCAATCGCCTGGCGGATAAGGCGGAAACGCACTTGCGGCACGGTCTGGAATACATTGCCGCCTTCCCCATTCACCAGCATCGTATTCGGCTGGCCTGCATGTGGCCCCTCTTTTTTGCCGTCAAAACCCTGTCTATGAGCCGCAATAACATCAATGTGCTGGTGGGCGAGGTGAAAATGACCCGCCAGGACGTTTCGGCCATTATGAAGAAAACCGCCGTCATGGGCTGGTCGAACCGGTGGTTGACCCATTATTACGAACACATAAACCACGTCGCTTCGTAGCCGGGCAGGCCGGGGCACATTGGGTTGTCTCGGGGTGCGTTTCAGTTTGGGGGCAAGTCTGTGCAGGGGCATGTTGCAGCGTGTCCCTGCTTTTTCTCCCCTCTCCCACTCAACTCGAAACCGGAAACCCCAAACTTCAAACAATATACGGCGTGCCGGCGCCGGTTTTTTGCATGCCGGCGGGGTCCAGACTAACATTAATGCAGGCCGGTTTACCGGCGGCGAAGGCCCGTTTCAGGGCCGGGCCGATGTCGTCGGGCCGGTCAACGTGTTCGCCGTGGCCGCCCAGGGCAACCACCACCTCATCGTAGCGGGTGGAGGCCAGTTTGGTGGCGATGGCCCGCTCCCGGCCCACCATTTGCACCTGCGGCCCCCGAATTTGTCCCCACCCGGCATCGTTGCCCACAATGCTGACAATGGGCAGGTTGAAGCGGACGGCTGTATCAAACTCGAAGCCGTTCAGCCCGAAAGAGCCGTCGCCGTTGATGACCAGCACCTTCTTGCGCGGAAAAAGATGTTGGGCGGCAATGGCGAAAGGTATCCCCACCCCCAAACAACCCAGCGGGCCGGGGTCCAGCCACTGGCCGGGCCGGGTCAGGGTGATGACTTTGGCGCACGCGCTCACAATATCGCCCCCGTCGCCGATGATGATGGTGTCGTCGTCGATAAATTCGTCAATGGCCGCCCCCATCCGAAAATGATTGACGGGCGCGTCGTCCAGAGCGGCCCAGGCAGCCGGTTTGGCCGCTTTTTCGCCCTCAATTTCCTGCATTTGGCTCAACCAGTCGTCAAACCGAAGGCCGGCGCTGCGGGCGGTCAGGTCTTCCAGCGCCAGCCGGGCATCGGCTACCAGCGCCACATCGGCCTGCCGATTGTGATTTAGCCCGGCGGAATCGTTTTCAATTTGCACCAGCCGGGCCGCCGCGTTCCAGTTGCGCCCGTACTTCAACCGAAAATCAAGGGGCGTGCCGATGAGGATGACCAGATCGGCCTCTTTAAGCGCGGCAGAGCGGCCGGTCTTGAACAGGTGCGGGTGGGCCATCGAAAGGGTGCCGCGCCCCGCGCCGTTGGTGAAAACAGGGACGGCGGTTTGCTCGGTAAAGGCTTGCAGCGCGGCAGAGGCATCGTCCCAATAAACCTGCGTGCCGGCCACAATAACAGGCTTGCGGGCGTTTTTGAGCAGGGCCGCGATGCGGGCCATATCGCCGGCTTTTGGTTTAAGCGGGGTAATTTCCACTTTGGGGACAATTTCCGGCGGGTCAACGGCGTTAAACAACACATCGAAGGGGATTTCGATGAAAACCGGGCCGGGCCGTCCGCTGAGGGCGGTGTGGAAGGCTTCCGCCATCAAGTGGGGAATGCGTTCCGTATCGGTGATGGTGAAGCTGGCTTTGGTGAAGGTTTTGAACATGTCGGTTTGGGGCATTTCCTGCAAAGCGCCCATCCCTTTGGTGCCGAGAGGGGCCGCCCCGCCCAGCAGAATGACCGGGCTGCGGGCCTGCCAGGCGTTGGCAATGCCGGTTACGGCATCGGTTACGCCGGGGCCGGCGGTTACAGCCGCCACGCCGATGTTGCGGGTCAGCCGGGCGTGGGCGTCGGCGGCGTGGGCGGCGGCCTGCTCGTGCCGCATATCGATGACGGTGATGTTGTTGTTGAGGCAGCCTTCGTAAATGGGCAAAATGTGCCCGCCGCTGAGGGT
>JAJRUC010000312.1 GCA_024278015.1 Chloroflexota bacterium | reverse complement strand
CATGTCTGTCCAGGCCGATTCCCAATATATGAGACAGGCCATGACTGCCGGAGCCAAAGATTTTCAGTCCAAGCCCTTCACGGCAGACCAACTGGTCAGCGCTATTCGCCGGGTTTATAAAAACGGCATACCCGCCTATAAACAATTTGCACATATGCGGCACCTCCAGAGTCTGTCGCCGGCCGATGACGATGTCCAGGCCGGCCCGTCCAAACCCGCCGGCGCGCCCATTGTGATGGTCTACGGACCGAAAGGGGGCGCGGGCACATCGACGATTGCCGTTCATTTGGCGGTTGCCTGGCAAAAGTCGGCGGGCAACGTGGCCTTGCTGGACGCCGACCTGCAATTTGGAGACGTGGCCGTTAATCTGAATATGCAAACAAATACGACCATCGGCGATTTGGGGCGTATCCGTGAAATTGACCCCGACATTGTGGCCCAGGTGCTTTCCACCCATCCTTCCGGGCTGCATCTGTTGGCCGCCCCCCACAAACCGGAGTTTGCAGACCTCATCACCCCGGAAAAAATAACGCAAGTCCTCACCCACCTGCGCCAAAGTCACAACCTGGTGGTCGTCGATACCAGTTCGCTGCTGGTGGACCGGATGTTAAGCGTTATTGACCAGGCTGATTGGATTGTCCTCAACACCACCCCGGATTTACCGGCCATTAAAAACACCAAATTATTTCTGGAATTGTTGTCACGACTTGAGTTTTCGATTGAAAAAGTTGAGGTGGTGGTGAACAAAGCCAATATGCTGGGCGGCGTCCCCCCCGAAGAAATTAAACGCGCCCTGAAAGTGGAGCATCTCTATTTTTTGCCCAACGACATTAAATTTCAGGTGGCAACCAATCAAGGGCAGGTTATTTTTGAAAGCGACCCGACCTCTACGCCGGCCAAAGCAATGCAATCGCTGGCCCACAGGGTGTTTGAAAAAATTTCGCCAAAAGAGACAATGCGTCCCTAGCAGCCCGTCGCCTGCCACATTTAAAACAGGTCAGGCTCATCACCGATTCCATTCATCAATGGCCGCTTTGATGAGCGCCCTGATTTGCGCGTCTGTCACCTCATCCACCGAATTGTAGAACTCCTCACCCACCTGAATACGAATAGCGCCTCCGATGCCGGAATGAATTTTTGTTTTGACGGCGATTCGGTTTTGGGCCAGTTTTTGTTGCAACAGGTCATCAATTTGCCCGGCCAAATCAAACGATGCCGCCTCCGGTTCAGGCGCAGGGTCGGCTTTCTTCCGCCGTCCGAAAAACCCCTTTGGTTTCAACATGGGGGCGACGGGCGTAGAAGACCGTCTTAACGATTCCGTCTTCGACTCCAGTTGCGAGAGAAACGCCTGCCCAATCTCGTCTGTCGGGGCGGAGGCCGGTTTCGGCGGGGGGGCGGGGGCCGGTTTTTCTGCCCCGGCGGGGGCGACGGGCCATGCCGTCAGCCGCACCTCCGGCGCGGGCGCGCTTTTTATGCCGCCGGCCGTGGCTATCAAGCCGCCGGTAAATTTCAGCAGGGCCGCCGCGCTCTCCAAAATACGCCGGCCCACCATTTTATCATGCACTTGAGAAATCCGGCTGAACCGCTGCCCGGCCACTTCGACCATAATTTCTTGCGTTTGCGGGTTCACCAGCACCCGCAATGCCTCTTGCCAGGCCGCTGAATCAGACGGGCTGCCGGGTTGGGCCGCTGCCCCCCTTTTTTGGGAATCAGGTTTTTGGATATTGCTTCCGGTAGATTTTAGTAGACTGCCCATTGTTTGTTTTTGACCTCCACCCGCTACAGGTGAAACCGGCGCGGGGTGAGTGCCGCGCCCGGCTTCAATTGCATCCGGTTCCTTTTGGCGGCGCTTGCGCAAATACATCGTCGATGCTACGGTAAATATCGCGGCAAATACAAACGCCCCTGTTCCAACAAAGATTATCAGCGTTAAAAGCTGTTGATTCGATAACCCGGTAATCGCCATAGATATAGTATAACGGCATTTTCCGCGTCAGACAATAGTACCGTGTCAACAATTATGCGATGGTCTTACCCCATTTGCGCATCGAATTGGGCGGGACTAGAATGGCGGAGTTTAAAGTATCTATCGAACACCAAGAGGCCCTATGAGCGCAGAATCATTTCTTTTACACTCCAAACCCTTTATCCAACGCCTGAGAGAATTTAACCAGCGGATTTTAGACCGGATTCAATTGCCGCAATCGACCACCCTGTTGATAACGGCGGTGATTGTGGGGGCAACCACCGGCCTGGGGGCAGTGGGCTTTATCTGGCTGATTGAAAAGACGCAATGGGTCTTTTTTGACGTACTTTATCCCTGGCTCAGGAATCCGCTGGGGGCAGCGGCCATCATTTTTATTCCGGTGCTTGGCTCATTAATTTCCGGGCCGTTAATCTCCAAATTTGCCAAAGAGGCCAAAGGCCACGGCGTACCGGAAGTGATGCAGGCCATTGCCCTGCACGGCGGTCGAATACGGCCGCCGGTGGTGGTAGTCAAGGCCCTGGCTTCGGCGGCGTGCATTGGCAGCGGCGGCTCTGCCGGGCGAGAAGGTCCCATCGTGCAAATTGGGGCGGCGGTCGGCTCTGTGCTGGGCCAAATTTTTAACCTGTCAGAAACGCGGGTGCGAAATTTGGTGGCTTGCGGGGCGGCGGCGGGCATTGCCGCTGTCTTTAACGCCCCCATTGCCGGCGCAATTTTTGCTCTGGAAATAATTTTAGGCGAATTCAGCACGGCCTATTTCGGCAGCGTGGTCATCAGCGCGGTCACGGCCAGCATCGTCAGCCGCCAGTTTTTGGGCAGCAATCCCGCTTTTGCCGTACCCTCCTATCAAATGGTCAGCCCGTGGGAAGTGCTGTTCTACCTGGTTTTGAGCGTTTTGGCGCCGTTGGTGGCCTGGCTGTTTGTAACCACCCTGTACTGGCTGGAAGACAAATTCGACGACTGGACGTTTGACGATGCCCTGAAGCCGGCCGTCGGCGCGGCGATGCTGGGAGCGCTGGCTATCTTTTTGCCGGAAACGCTCGGCTCCGGTCTGGAATATATCGGCAAGGCGCTGGAGGGGAACATCGCTCTGCCCTTGATGCTGCTGCTGATTTTCGGCAAATTACTCGCCACCAACCTCACGTTGGGGTCCGGTAATTCCGGCGGCGTGTTTGCCCCTTCGCTCTTTATGGGGGCCATGCTGGGCGGCGCATTCGGCACGATGGTACACAATATATTCCCGGCCATTACCGCCGCCCCGGGGGCTTACGCCCTGGTGGGTATGGCGGCGGTGTTTGCGGCCTCTACTCATGCCGCCATCACCGGCATCATCATTGTCTTTGAAATGTCCGGCGACTACCGGCTGATTTTGCCCCTGATGCTGGCGACCGTGGTCAGCACTCTCATTTCCACACAACTCCGAAAGGGGAATATCTACACCCTCAAACTGATACGGCGCGGTATTCAGCTTAAATCCGGGCGCGATGTAGACGTGATGCAAGGCATCACCGTTCAGGAAGCAATGCGCCCCGAATTGTACACCCTGCCCGCCACCCTGCCGTTGTCAGAAGCTACAACCAAACTTAATGAATATACGCGGCGGGGCTTGCCGGTTGTGGACGAAAATCAGGCTCTGTTCGGCATTATCACCATCAACGATATTAAACGGGCCATTGACGCCGGCCTGCCCGGCAAAACGCCCATCAGCAAAATTGCCACCACCAACGTGCTGGTGGCCTTCCCCGACGAAACCATGGCCGATGTTATCCGCCGCATTAATGTGCGTGATATTGGCCGCCTGCCGGTGGTAGACCGCAACAATCCCGGTCAGGTGCTGGGCCTCATTCGCCGCGAAGATTTGTCCAGGGCCTATAATCTGACCCTCACCAACCGGGCCAAAGTTCAGCAGCGCGTGGAACGGCTGCGCCTGCGCAACATCGACAACACCGGCTTTGTGGAAGTGGAAATTGGCCCGCACAGCCCGTGCGTGGGCAAAACCATCGTCGAACTGGCCCAAACCATGCCCCAGGAAGCGGTGGTGGTGTCGGTGCGGCGGGCGTCGGGCGTGATGGAAGTGGCGCACGGGCACACCCGTTTCAAGCCGGGAGACCACATCACCATTTTCACCGATGAAGATTCGCGCCCGGCTGTGCTGCATATTTTAACCGGAAAGTCTGCCGAATAGCCTAACCTTCAGCCTGCAAAAAGCGTTCCGCCAGCGCCGTCACCCCACCACTCCCCGCCACCGAAACATCAACCCAGTGGATGGCGGCATCGGTGGGCCGAAACCAGGCGTACTGTTGGCGAATGAAGCGGCGGGTATCTTTTTTGATGCTCGCCGTGGCCTCTGCCAATGAAATTTCCCCCGCAAAATACGGTCTGAATTGCCGGTATCCCAACCCGGACATCGAAGGTAATTGCCAACCATAGCCCCGCGCCAGCAACATTTGCACCTCTGCGGGCAGACCGGCGGCCACCATGCCCTCTATGCGGGCATCTATGCGGCGATAGAGTTGCTCGCGGGGCATGGTCAGTCCAATTTGCAGCAGGCGATAGGGGGGGGGCGATTTTTTCTGGTGTTCGCTGAGGGGAATCCCTGTTTTAAGATACACCTCCAGGGCGCGAATCACCCGCCGCACGTTGCGGTAATCCAGTTTGGCCGCTGCCGCCGGGTCGATGGCGGCCAGCCGGGCGTGCAGGGCTTCCGCGCCGGAGGCTCCGGCTTCGGCCTGAAGCGCGGCCCGCAAGGGGGGGTCGGGCGGCACGCGCGGAATCCCCCAGCCTTCGATGACGGCCCGCACCCACTGGCCCGCGCCGCCCACCAGCAACGGCGCATCGCCCACCGCCAGCACCGCCTCAATGGCAGCGTAAGCCCGCTCCTGAAATTCGGCCAGGGTCAGGGTATAATCGGGGGGGACAATGTCTATCAGGTGGTGAGGCGCCGCCGCCAGTTCGGCGGGGGTTGGTTTGGCCGTGCCGATGTCCATCAGCCGGTAAATCTGGCGCGAATCGGCGGAGATGATTTGCCCGGAAAATCGGCGGGCCAGGGCAATGCCCAGCCCGGTTTTGCCGATGCCGGTGGGGCCAACAATGACAATCAGGGGCGGATGGGGGGGAGTGGTTTTCATATTGCTATTTTAGCAGGCCGGCCGGCAATGAACAATTGCCGCGGCAGGGGCGCGATGCATCGCGCCCTGCATTTCCGGTCAGGTAGTCTACCCCGTCACTTGATAATCAACGGCAAACAGACCATCGCGCCGGTTGGCGGCGCCGGCGTGGACTGTACTTCAAACAGGGCGAAGGGGGTCAGGCGCGTAATTTCAAACACAATGGTCCGGGCGGCCTCATCACGCGAGATGAGGGTAATGCCGTCACTGCGCGAGACAGCGCCCATAACCAGACCACAATCACCATCGCCTACCTCACGGAGTTCGGTCTGTTCGGGCAGGGCAAGGGCTATATGGTCTATCTCTCGCTGGTGTTGAAGCAAGCATATCAGTGATAAGCCAACGCCACATAATTAACAGACTTACTTCAAATATTCAAAATGAGTGGCAAATAGATATTGAAATCAACCCTGCGCCACTCACAGGCACCCATATCGGGCAGGGAGTCGCGGGACGTACCCTCAATATCAGTAGAGACTGTTTGATGTGGTAGACATAATTACCATTGAGAATTGCCGAAGAGCCGATGTTCAGTCCGCTTCCGCCTCCAGACAGGGAGTTTGAATACACGTTATTATGATTGATGGTGACAATGGATGTATCGCCGGCTTGTTTCGCTCTTTGCAGGCGTTGTCCCGGTACCCCGAATGTTTCAGAAACGACTGCTTGGTGATGCCCAATCTTCAACGCAAGATAATCGGCAAATATACATAATATTTCACGGTAATGTAATTGGTCCGGGTTATTGCCGCCGTTCCGCCCAACCCGCTCACCGTCAGGCGCACTGTGTATTTACCCACTTGCGTATATTGGTGGGCCGGATTTTGGACGGCGCTGCTACTCCCATCACCGAAATTCCATTGCACGGTGTCAAAATCGCCATTGGACAGGTTGCTGAACGCAACCGCCAGCGGGGCGGGGCCGGTCCGTGGCGAGGCGGTGAAATCTGCGCTCACCGGGTCATAAATAGTGATGGCGTGCGTACCGGTGATGACTCCCAAAGGGTTCGTTGCTGTAACAGTGATAACCTGAACGCCGGCTGCGTTCCAGGTGAAGGCAACTGTATCGCTCAAGCCGCCGGTATGCGTTACCGGCGATTGCCCGGCAGTTTGCCAATAATAGGTGATGGGCACTGTCGTGGTAATGGGGCCGACGGTGGCGGTGAACGAATAGCCGGTCCGGATAACGCCGGTAGTTGGGCCACTGATAAAGATGTTAGCCGGTTGGAATGTCTCCACTTTTTTGGTGAACGACAGGTCATAGCTGGTGCCGCAACCGGTCACATTGGGGTTCCAGTGTTTCACCGCAACGTAATAGGTTCCGGTTGCAGCCGGCGTCCACTCGATGCGAGAGGCCAGGGTGCCGCCGTAATCGTCGTTGGCCGCCAGCAGGGTTGTCCCATTGGTATCATAGAGATAGAGATAGGTGTCGGCGCCGGGGCTGAGGTTGGCGGTTTGAATGACATATCCAACTCCGCCTGAAGCCTGGATTTGAAACCAATCCTCGTCAGCAAGGGTGTTGATGTTGTGAGTTTGGATGGTGTTCAGAGGCAAATTTGTTGCTTCACCGGCTAAATCATCCGGCTCGTACATATCATTTGTGGCGAGACAAATCTCTACCCCGGTGTCAAAAATATTGTCACTGTTGTTTGTTTCGCTAATGACGCCGGTAGAATCCGTCTGGGCATAAAGAGTGCCGGTAATTTCGCTGATTGAATTGGAAACGCGCAAGGGTATTCTACCCAGGCGAGTCAAGTCGGTGATGAGGGTGGTCAAGGTTATGCCGGCGCCGGCGGCGATAGGGTCGTTCACCCAAAACTTGACACTGCCGGTGTACACCCCGGTACCGGTGGGCAGGTGATCCAGATACAAGTCAGTGTAGAAACCATTTTGGGTATTGAGGCTTCCCCGGTTTTCGATAACAGCCTGAACCAGAATGCCTCCATCGGGATTGGGGAAAGTATCTAGACCCACGACTGCCAAATCCGGCGCGCCACCCACCGGAGGCGTGAGAGCATCGCCATAATTGGCGGTCGGCTCTGTGGTGATGGCGGCAAACGCGCCGTAGGGGAAGCTGGTTTTGACGCCGTTGGAAATGCGGAACCCGCCTAAATTAGCTTTGATTTGACCGATACCTTCAGATGAACCGATCTCCAGCGGTGGGGTGTGAAGGTTAATGCCACTGGCGGCCATGGTTTTTGTTGAATCGGGGTTTCCATTAATGTAAAACTTGACTTCGGTTCCTCCATTATAAGTTACGGCAATATGATTCCAATGGTCTGCGTACGGTGCGTTTCGCAGGTCGAAATTACTTTGAACGCCTCCCGCGCCGTCCCAAACGTCAAACCGGATGTGACCACCCGTATACTGCAATAGCCAATTGTTCCCGCCACCTCCATTACCACCTCCGGCCAACGCTCCGGCAATCCGCCCCCCATCATCGGCATCCGGTTTATACCAGAAATCAATGGAGAAACTGGGCAGAGGTGTTACGGCGCCGCAATTGAGAGAGCGGCTATCGCCAAAGTTGGCGTGATTAAATCGCAAACCGCGACTGAACTTTCCATCGGCCCAGGTCACCGAGGGGTCAATCGAACAGTGATGGTTGTTGCCACTGGAATCGTATGCTGTGGAGCCGCTTCCTTCCTGAAAGAAATACAAATAGGCAGTATCGGCCTCTGCATAGGGGTACCAAACCTGGTTGGGGTCTGCTTTGGGAGGGTCGGGGCTGGCGTTGCCATAGTATAATTGATGGGCTGCGCTATCGGCAGCGCCACCGGCAATATCAATTTGGCTGCGGAACCAGATGTCTATGGCGCTGCTGTTACACGTTTGCACCACGCGATCCAGTTCAGTCATATTGTCGTAGACAACACGCAGGTCATCACATTTGACGCCCGCCTGGGAAGCGGCGTAAAGTTCCGCTGCTGTGGGCACGGATGCGCCGTCAAATTGCAAGTGAACCGGATAACCCACCGGCAAGGTGACACCGGGCGTGTTATTCTGAATGACCAGATTGCGCTTGCCGCTATAAGCCGGGTTCCACCAGTGTGTTTGAGGGCGGCTGGTGGGGTCCACCGTTACCGTGGTATTGGCCTGAGCCGGATACTCACCGGTATTGTTGGCACTGTCTGTTGCCCGACAGCGGAAAGCGTAAGTGTGTCCGGGTTGGCCGTTGAACACCTCAAAAGTTTTGGCCTCCGGCACGCCGGTCAACCAATCGTTCCACGTGCCCCGTTCCGAATCGCGGTACTGGATGTCATAGGTTCGAATGCCTGAAGCGTTGTCCGAACCGGACCAATTCACCTGAAAGACGCTCTCGTATTCTATAGCGGCGCTGTCCGAGATGATGCAGGACGGCTTGATGCGGTCAAGACCGAACCACACCCCACCGCCCGAATCGCTGCTGCCGGCGCTGTTGCCGGCCCTGAGGCCCCAATAGAGTTGGTTGTAATCCTGGCCGAAGGTGTGCGTGTAGGCCGTTGTGCCGGCGCCCAATGTCTGGTCGAGTACGGGCGCGGGGTCATTCCAGATGTCGGCATTGGCGCTCACCCGTAGTTGATAACTGTCTGCCCGTAACGACGCTTGCCAACGGAAGGCAATCGCCGGATTGTTCCACCACGTGCCGTTGTTGTCTGGCGTGGCTGGGGCTATCAGACGGGGACCGGACGGGCGTCGGGATGGCAATGTGTAAATTTCCTCGCGGACAGCTGCCCCATTCCAACTGGGGTCTGTGCCGCGAGCCTCGACCCGTACTCGGTGCGGTCCATCGCCATAGTCCAATGTGTTCCAAATGGGCGCATCGGTAGTATTGAAACAGGGAACGCCCAGTTCTTTGAGGATATGCCATTCCCCGTTGCCGGAGCCATCGCTGGCGTCGTTCACACTAACGCGCATCGTAATCCCAACCCCGCCCTGACCGGCAGTGCAGGCGCGAATTTTAACTTGTTCGCTATTGGCGTCCTGTGGCTCAAAGTACAATTCGGTGATGCTCAAGTTGGAATTGACCAAGGTGAAGTGCCGGGTATCGCTCCACCCACTCTCGGCTCCCTGATTGTCTCGCACTTTGGCTCGCCACTGGTAGCCATACGGACCCAGAGTACCCGTGGTGACACAGTTACTGCTTGTCCAACCGCTATTCCATAGCTGAGCGCTGTTGTAAATGTCAAAATAATAACCGGTAATGGCATCGCCATCGGGATCACCGTTGTTCTGGACACATAGTTGTGCCGTGTTGCCGGAATAATAGACATACCAATCGTAGGGACTGAGAGGGTCGGGCCGGTTCGGGGCGCGATTGAGGGGGGCTGGTGTGCCGGTCAGCGTGTAGGTTTTAACCTGCCGTTCGGGGTTGCCCCAATTGAGGTCGTCATTGCGAGCCACTTCGACTATCAGGGTATAATCGCCCCGAGGCAATGTGGATGTATCCCAATCAGCGCTGATTTCCACCTGATCGCCGATATGCCGGAAGTTGGTCATCTCTTGCACTTGCCCCCCCAGCACAAAACGCATTGAGCGAAATTCGGGAAAATAAGTGGCTCGCGCCACCACATAAACTGAGGTGGCTGCCGAAGGAGAAGACGGGCTGACATCAAAGGAGGTAATCTTGCCACCGCCGGGGTCGGGGGTAACCACATTGACGCTGACCCATATCTCCGGTCCAAAATACGTCCCCTGGGGATTGCGCAGTTGCCAGTAGCCGCTGGCGTTACCGCTGTTGTTTGGCGCGGTCAGATTGAGGCTAAGGTCTACCTCTACCCCCGGCGCGGTGGCGGGAACATCTATGGCATTGGGCGTGCCCATCTGGTCGCCTCTCAGGAAGACCAGTTGATAGCCACTGCCCCAAGGGATTGTTCCTGAATTTAGTAAACGCAGGTTGACTGAAACTTGTTGATTAGGCACAACTGTTAATGTCCCCGCCCCCCCAGAATCTCTTACCGTTGAGGCGTTGTCTCTTGGAGGTTCTGGCCCATTTTTTCTTAGTTGGACAGTTCGTATTCCATGGGGAGCGAATACTTTATTTCCGGCTTGATCGAATATGTCGAAGCTAAGATCAATGCTGTCCTGTGATTCTAAGCCATAAGCAGGCCAAATAAAATCTAACTTTCCACTGACGATATTACCAGAAGATGCTCGGTATTGTTTGAGAATATGCCAGTACCAATCAGGTGAGGGCCTTTTCCTAGATGGCGGTATTGTTTCATTGGGCCAAGTGTTCAGTTGTTTGCCCTCCCACCATTCCTTATAGCTTGCTGTAATCTGAACTACGGCTATATTGCATCCACCAGTATCGGACACATTTAGCTGAATTGGAATACCATACCACCCAAAAGCATCTCCTGAATTTGGACTCTCCCAATATCCGCCAGGCGGTGTATTATCATCAGATTGACATCCATAGAAATCAAAATTATTGGACCTAACCCAGTCACCAGCTCGTTGATAATGTTGATTATCCTTGGTCAATGCAACGGGATAAGCGCAATCTTGACACGGCCAATTAACGATATGCCAACCTGAGAAGGTCAGACCGACAGCAGGTTTATATTCACCATTGCACTGCATTGCGAAATGTACATGACTCCAAGGTGAATTTCCACCCCACTTTAAGGAATTTGAGGGATGTCCTATTCTCAAGTTTCCTTTTTCTAGTTTTGTGCCTTCTGTGATCATTTCTGTCTCATGTATGTGGTAAAAAGTGGCTGCCCATAGGGAATTGGTCTTCGTTACAACAACAAACGAATTTCTCGCAAAGACGACGGTTCCAGTGTCAAATGGAGCTGCAACCCAAGCATCAGCGACTAGGCCGTTGTTTCGCTCTGAGCAGTTATACGGGGGGGTTGGTCTACAAGGCATAGAGCCGGGGGGAACAAAATCAATCGCCGCCAATATGGATTTGTTGATTCCAGAGGAAGGGTATCCAATCAAATCTCCGTGTGCAACAGAAAGTCTTCCATGCGAAAGTTGCCAACTCTCTCCGCCGGGGAATGGTAACTGAAAATCAGGTGGCGAATTGCATTCAGCCACATTTTGAACATCTATTGTTTTGAATCGGATGCCAAACTCTTGTTCATAGATCTGAATAAACATTTGTGCCTTGCTTCGTGCATCAGAAATTCCTTGCTCGGTGACCCCGGTCTGGGAGAAGAAGAGCAATAAGGAATATGTAGCGGCATTAGGACTGCTATCACGAAGGGTACGGGTTACAGTCCCCGTGGCATAGAAAGTCGGATCGCCGTACTTGAAATCGTAGTAAGCAGTTGCTAACTGGTTGGCAGCCAATAACAACTGTTCATCAATACTGGATGGCTGTTTACTGATAACACCCATCGCTTGAGAAACATCTTGTTCATCAGGCTTTCTATTATCCACTAACCTTGTCTGAATCTCAAGGATAGTCAGCAGTATTTTAGGGTTAATTGAAGATGAATGGCTGACAAATCTCAAAAACTCAGAGAATGGCATCGTTTCAGATTGGTGTTGGATAATATAGCCGCTAAGGATGCCTGGTTTGTGTTCCAAGTACCCTTGAATATCAAAATCAAATTCGCTATTTGTAAAGATAAAATCTGTGTCGCTTATGATAGGTTGATTCATACCAGATTGAGAAAGAGGGGGCTTCGACCAAAGTTGTGCATACATTGTTGGCTCTTGGATATTCTTGATGGAAGAGTCGGAACTGAATGTACGCCTAAATAACACACTTGTATTTTCCAGCTGCATTTGTGTTTTAGACATTACACTTGGCGCAAAAATAGAAAGTGCCATACTAAGAAGAACTAACACGGGAAGAAGTCTCGCGAAGGCCTTTCTTCGAATAATTGAAGCAAACAAGTCAAGCAACTTCCTCACTTTGCCCCTCCATCCGCCCATTCGGGCGATACTAAAATTCAGCCACCAAGCTTCATCTGTTTTGTTGTCATTTCAATTGCACGTGCAGAAACAGCGAAAATGGTATCGGATACATTCAACCGTCCTAAAGCCGAAAAATCAGACGCGCTGCTTTCCTGTCGGAAATTCAGGCTCGCAACGTCTTCAATATCCGTGTGGCAAAAGACAACGCTTGTATGGCATCTGGTTCAATATTCGATGCTCTAATTATAACATGTTTGAATTTTGCGTCCAGTAGCATCCGGTTGAGGCCAAAATCTTGCCAAACCGGCACCATTCATCCACCCGAAGATATTCCACTACGTGTACGCCGACCCCCTCAGCCGGGAGGAAAGCACAACACTGTTTCGGGTGCAGCCGGTGGCTGCACCCTCCAAACCTGATAGCCGCCTTTGACCCCGCCGACATCGAAGCAGTAATGTGATAAAAACATATCAACTCGGTGATATTGCTGATATCAGGAACGCCAAATTCCCCTGCCTCCAAAATCACTCCCCATTTGACAAAAAACCGGTTTTGGATAAAATAGGGCCGTACCCAAAAATGCGGGCGTAGTTCAGTGGTAGAACGTCTCCTTGCCAAGGAGAAGGTCGTGAGTTCGAATCTCATCGCCCGCTCTGAAATTTTTTACCTGAATCCATTGCACTGTTATGGCGGTGAAAAGCAACACCATCCGCCCCGCACGGGTACTGTAGCTCGAACCATCGGCCTGTCTGACAACGGGTTTGAGCAATTGTATGAGTGGTTAGGCTGGATTAGCCTGACCATTTTTTGGTTGGCTACAAAACAAAGGAGGGCTTAATGCCCACTCTCATCCTTTACAACGGCGCGTTGACCACCCAGGACCCCAACTTTCCCCACGCCACGGCCCTGGCCATTCAAGACGGGCGCATTCTGGCCGTCGGCAGCGATGCCGCTATCCGCGCCCTGGCCCGCCCCCACACCCGGCAAATCAACCTGGAAACCCGGCGCGTGTTGCCCGGCCTGACCGATGCCCACATCCACTTTCAGGATTGGGCCATGCTGCAACAGGGCGTTTTGCTGGCCGAAACCAACTCCCTGACCGCCGCGCGCGAGCAGGTGCGCCGGGCCGTACGCAAGGCAGCGCCCGGTCAATGGATTGTGGGGCAAGGCTGGAACGAAAACGCCTGGCCCATCCCCAAACGCCCCACCCGCGCCGACCTGGACGACCTGGCTCCCCACCACCCGGTTATCCTGTGGCGAACCGATTTGCACACCGCCTGGGCCAACTCGCCGGCCCTGCAAGCCGCCGGCATCACCCCCCAAACGCCCGACCCCGATATGGGCTGCATCGAACGGGACGCCGCCGGACAACCCACCGGCATTTTGCAGGAATTAGCCATCAATCTGGTGCGACAAGTCATCCCCCGGCCCACAAATGCCGCCGTTGACCAGGCT
>JAJRUC010000311.1 GCA_024278015.1 Chloroflexota bacterium | reverse complement strand
CTGTTTCCGGGCATTTCCGGCCCGGAGATGATTAACGTTTCGCACTGGCTGGGCGCGCTGCGGGGCGTGGTAGACACCATCGGCGTGCCGGATACGCCTGTGCGGGCGATGATTCGCGCCGCGACACGCCACGTGCGCGTGCCGGTAACGCTGGTCTCGATGGTGGTTCGGAGCAAAGCCGACCTGGCCGGCCTGTTTGTGGGTGAACTGGAGACCGCATGGCGGGCGGCGGCCCGGTTATCGGCGGAACAGCACATCGTCTGGAAGGCGAAACCCTTCCGGCGGATACTGTCGTGCGCCCCCGCAATGTACGACGAATTGTGGACAGCGGCCAAAGCCATGTACAAACTGGAGCCGGTTTTGGCCGCCGGCGGAGAACTCATCATTTATGCGCCGCATCTGGATACCATCAGCTTTGTGCATGGAAAATATATTCTTGAAGCCGGGTATCATGTGCTGGCGTACTTTTTGGCCCAATGGGAGCAGTACAAGCACATTCCGCTGGGCGTACTGGCGCACAGCACGCACGTGCGCGGCGGCGGGCGCTTTGAAAACGGCATCGAATACCCCAACGCTTCGGTTACGTTGGCCGGCCGGGTTCCGCCGGATGTGTGCCGCCGGCTGGGGCTGGGCTACGCCAATCCCGATGAAATTGAGATGGATGATTGGCGAAACCGCGAGGACGAAGGCATATTGCTGGTGCCCAAAGCCGGTGAAATGCTGTACCGGCTGCAAAGCTAGTGCAGAACCAACCGGGATATTCGTGTGAGGGAGACAACCCGAAATGTCGTAGGGGCACGCCGCTGCGTGCCCCTACGGTGAGCGCATCGACATATTTTAACCACACGAAAATGATTGTTGATTTTGCACCAGGCCGGCCGGCGCGCTTTATGCTGCCGCCTTTGATTACAGATTTAACTTAAAGCCGTAGCCGCGAGCCGTCACAATGTACTCATAGTCCGGGTCTGCCTGAAGCAGCCGTTGCCGCAGGCGACGCATCATCGCGTCCAGAGCGTCATCGGTCACGCCGTCGGGGTTGTCTTGCGGCCAGGCCGCATTGATAATTTCGTAGCGGCTGTAGATTTTGCCGGGGTTTTCAGACAGGGTTGCCAGAATTTTGAACTGTTGGCTGCTTAACGGCGGAAACAGTATCACCCCCTTGATATAAACCTGATGCGATTCGTTATCCAGCCGCAGACGCGGCCCGGCCCGGCCCGGCAGCGGCGCGGTGGCTTCGCTATCGACAAAAATTAAATCCAGCCCCGGCGCCAATTGCAGCTTGTCCCCATCCAATAAAACGTGCGGCTTCAGTATCCGCCGGCCGTTGACGAACAAACCGTTCTTGCTGCCCGCGTCTTCCACCGTCAGTTGATTGCCCGTTTTGCGCAAGCGGGCATGCACCCGCGAAATCCAGCGGCTGGGCAGCACAATCTCGCAACCGGGGTCTCGACCAATGGCAATCTGCTCTCCCTCAAGCAGCCACTGGTCTTTGATGATTTCCCCTTCCTGCCGAATGAGCATCGGGCTATTCACAAAAGTATCCATTTTTATCTTCCTCCTGTTTGACACCTGACCGCAATTGATTTATGCTCATTGTCAGCAAATTTACGCTGCACTGGAATGAATTATGCTGCAATTGAAGCCGGGAACAATCTTGCGGGGCCGATACCGCATCATCGGTTTGATTGGCGCCGGGGGCATGGGGGCCGTGTATCTGGCCGGCGATGACCGGCTGGACGGCCGTCAGTGCGCGGTGAAGGAACAACGGCTTGATGCGGCCTTGTCGCAAAACGCCCGTGAGCAATTTCATCAGGAAGCCTCTATCTTGGCCCGGCTGGACCATCCCGGCCTGCCCAAAGTGAGCGATTATTTTTTTGACGAGACCACCCACCGCGATTATCTGGTGATGGACTACGTGCCGGGCCAAAATCTGGAGCAACTTACCGCCCAGGCCAGGCAAGCGAATGAGCTTTTGGCAGAAGCAACGGTTTTGGGCTGGGTAGAGCAACTGGCCGATATTTTGACCTATCTCCATGCCCGGCAGCCGATGGTGCTGCACCGCGACATCAAACCGGCCAATATCAAACTCACCCCGGAAAACCGGCTGAAACTGGTAGATTTTGGCCTGGCCCAACCCTTCGACCCGGACGACCCGCGCACCGTAACCGGCTTGCAGGGCCTGGGCAGTTTGCCCTACACCCCGCTGGAACAATATGTGGGCCATGTGGGCCACACCGATGCCCGCACCGATTTGTACGCTCTGGGAGCCACCTGTTACCGGCTGCTAACCGGCGAAATTCCGCCCGGCGCCCATGACCGTTTTTTGAATCCGGCGGTGTTGCAGCCGCCCCACGCGCTCAACCCGGCCCTGTCGGCCCGGTTGAGCCGGGCTGTGCTGCGGGCGATGGCCCTTCATCCCGCCGACCGGCCTGAATCGGTGGCGGCGTGGCTGGCCGCTTTGCGCGATGAGGGGGCAGACGACGCGCCCGCCGATGCGCCGGCCTGGCTGCAAGAGAACGCGGTTCTGTTTGTAGTAGCCTTGCTGTTGCTCATCGCCGCCCTGATTTTAACCTTCGGCGGGTGAAGTGTTTCCCCCCTCCCTGCCCCTCCCCCTCTCAGGGGGAGGGAATCCTCCCCTCCCTGCCTGAGGGCGCGAAACGGTTTCTTCATCAGGGATTAAGGGGGAAGCAAGTCGTAAGACCTACCCCTTTTTCCACCGCCGTGCGGCGCGGCCTGCCAATATTCCCAGCAAGCCGAAAACCAGTACCAGAACAGACAACATCCCTCGCCGGACAAAGACCGACGGCGGCGCGTTCAGCCATACATCCGGCCTGAGCCGGCCCGGCCCGTACAGCAAATAGGCCGACATACCCCCTATAAACGCGGTCAACCCCAATCGAATCATCTGATTAATTGATTGCCGGGCCGGCGACCAGACCAGCAAACCGATAACGCTGCTTAAGGCGATGGCGGCCAGGGCTATCAGCAGGTCAACGCCGGTTACGTTTTTGCCCGGCTGTTCCGGCGCGGGCGATTGCGGGGCGACGGTGGGGGAGGGTATCGGCGTGGCCGAAGGCGACGGTTGCGGCGCGGGCGTGGCGGTGGCGGTGGCGGTGGCCGTGGCCGAAGGGCGGACGGTGGGGGTGTTGCCGGGCGCGGGCGAAGCCGTGGGCGTGTTGGCGGGGGGGAGCATAACGGTAACTACCAGCGATTTGGCGCTTTTGGCGTTGCCGCTGACCGCCGTAATCTCTATCGACCCGGCCCGCTTAAGCGTAAAATCGGCGCGGGCCATACCGTTTACCGTAGTGGTGACAGGCACGCTGATGTTCTGCCCGCTGCTGTACGTGGCCTCAAACCGTATCGATGTGCCGTCCGGCACGGGGTGGCCGTTGTGGTCTAAAATTGGCCCGGCCTGCACGCTTACGGAAACGGGGGGGGCGTGGTCCGGCGGCGAGACATCCAGCAGTAAAAGCGGAACGGGTTGTGCCGGGTCCGGGGCCAGCAAGCTGACCAAATCGTAGCCGATGCTGTCTACCGTTACCGGCGCAGCCCCCTGCGGCGTCGTTTCGCCGAAGAGAGTGCGCACCGCCACTTCAAGGTGCGGCGCGGTTTTGCTGTACAGGCCAAAACAGGCCGTCAGTTTCGAGATTTCGGTGGTGTCCAGATAGTAGGGGCTGTTCAGGGCAAAAACGATGAGCTTTTTGTTGTACAGGCTGGGCAATCCCTGGGCCAAAAACAGTTTCAGCGCATCCGAAGCGGGGTAGCGGTCTGTGTTTAAATCCTGCGTGGCAAAAATAATCCAGTCGGCCTGCTGAATGAGGTCCGTAACTTGCCGGGCCGTGTGCCGAATTTCGGGCGCATCGGGCGTCGCTTCTTCTGTGGTTTGGGCCAGCGAACCGACCAGCACTTGTTTGAGTTCGGTGAAGGTAATCGAGTCGATGTTTTCGGCCTGGACCTGGGCGGTGGCCTCCGGGCCATACAGGGCCAGGATGGTCTTTTCCAGGGCGTTGTAGGGCAGCGGCTCAAAGGGCCGGCACGAGTCTTCAAAACATTCGCGCACCAGCCGGCTGTCGCTGACAATCAGCAGCTTTTCTGCCGGGGCCGGGGGCCGGGCCAGCCGGATTTTGTAGCTTTCCGGTTCGGGATAGAGCAGGGTCAGACTTTGCCGGGCAATTCGGTTGACGATTTGCTCCCCGCGACCGGCCACGGCCAGGGCCACATCGCCATCGACAAAGAGAGCGTTGGGGCTGGGGTTGGGGAAAAGTTTGAGTTTCATCGCCAAAATGCGCCTGACCGATTCATCGACGCGGGCGGCAAACTCGCTGTTACCGGCGTATTCGCCCCGAAAATATTCAACGGTATCTTTGATGTTTTCAAATTGCCGGCTCCAGACAGAATCCAGGTCGAATTGAGCCAGGATGAGCAAATCGTTCCCGGCCAAAAAGGCTTCGCGGGCAATGCGCCGGTGGGGGAAGGTTTGCAAGGTGGGGTCGAAGTGTTTGCGCACGGCGGGCACGCCCAGGGCGTCGCTCACAATCAGGCCGCCCGCCGCGCGCCAGGGGACAAATTCCGGCAGGTTAAGCAGGGTGGTCATGCCGGCTTTATCGAAGCTGATGGGGGCGGTAAACTGGCGGATGTCGCCCTGAAAGCCCCGGTAGCGAATGTGGCTGGACATCATGGCATCGGTTTGGCCGGGTGAATCCGGGTTGGTGACGGCAAAGAAGGGGGCCAGTTCAATGCGCTTCAGCTCTTGCAACGATTTATCGACCGTGGCGACTTCGTTGTCGGGCAGGCGGTCGCTGCCGCCGTGGCCCGGAAAATGTTTTGCCACGGTCACGATGCGCCGGTTGCTGCCTTCGTGAACGCCCTGAATGGTGGCCCGGCCCATCGCCCCCACCCAAAACGGGTCTCCGCCGAAGGTGCGCGTGCCCATATCGCCGCGCCCGGTGGGGCGGGGGGCGTTCAGCACATCCAGCACCGGCCCCAGCAGCATATTAATGCCCATCGCCGAAAGTTCCTGCCCCACCAGGCGGCCCACATCGCGGGCGTTTTGCAAATTCCACGTGGCGCCGATACTCATCGGGCTGGGGATGGGGGTGACGCCGCCGGTGATGCGGGTGTACGGCCAGCCGTCCCCTTCGTAATCAATGGCAATGAACAGCGGCACGGCGCTGCCGGCCAGCGTTTGGGCCTGAAGCTGGTTGGTGAGGGTGGCGATTTGGTGGGGCGTGGTGGCGTCGTTGCTGAAATTGTTGTTGCTGGTTTGCAGCACCACCCCGCCGATTTTGTATTCGGTCAGCAAAACTGAAATATCGGAACCGGGCGAGGCGTCGTTGCCGGTAAAGGGCACAATGAACAATTGCCCGATTTTTTCCTCAAGCGTCAGGCGGTTGAACAGGGTTTCGACGGCCGGGTCGGCGGGGCCTTGGGCCATAACCACCGGCATAATATATTGGCCGGCAAGCAAAATGATCAACGCAAAATTTAGCAGGATTCGTCGTTGCATAGTAGCTTTAGTTTAAAACATAAAGCCCAAAAGGCCAAAAAATTGGTGGATGGTCAGGTAAGGGCACGATGCAGTGTGCCCTTGTTGCAAGCGCGCGGGGAAACAGGCTGAATTACGGGGCGATGAGGTGTTGCAGGATGCTTGCGCCGGGGCCGGCCAGCAAGCCCAGCACCAGCAGGCTCAAAAGAAGCCGCCAGAAAAGGGTTTTGGCGGTCAATTCGGGTGACGCGGGTTGGCGGTGCAGGTTAGAAGGCATATCAATTCCCCAATCAGGGTGTTGGCGTGCGGTTGCTTTGGTTTACGTGGTGTTAGTATAGCGCCAGGCAGAGGATAGTACCCGATTGCTGAGGGGTAATTTCCCGACGATTTCTGCGTCGGATTGGCGTAGGGTTGGCCCGTTCAGGGCACCTGCGAAGCCAGGTTATCGGTGATGGGGGCATTGTGCTTAACCCGAAAGGCGTTCATCGGCACGCCGCCCGATTTACCCAGCACGTAATTGGGGTCAAGCTGTTCAACTTCAACTACATCGCCCAGTATCTCGTAGGTATGCTGGTCAATGTAAATTTCGCTTTCCCGGCGGCCTTTGATAGCCATTTTGCTGAGCTTGTTGCTCAGGTTTACGGCGGCCCCCACCATAGCCCCTTCTGCCCCTACCGTGCCGATGCTGACCGGGCCGG
>JAJRUC010000310.1 GCA_024278015.1 Chloroflexota bacterium | reverse complement strand
GAGTGCCACCGGCTGCTGGCCGAAGAATTTGAGCGGCGGAACGATAGTGGGCAGGCGCTTTTTCATTACAAACAATTCTTCAAAATTGAAAAGGAAGTTTTTAACCGGAAAACCAGCGACCGCCTGAAAAATCTGGAAATTCTGCACCGGGCCGAAACAGCCCTGAAAGAATCTGAAATTGCTCACTTGCGCACCGTTGAACTGGAAACAGAAATCAGGGAGCGCAAACGCGCCGAAGCCGGAGCTACTGCCCTGGCCCGGCGCATGGGCACCCTGGCCGAACTGGGGCGCGAGATTTCTTCAACCCTTGATTTGCCCGATGTGCTGAATCGGGTGGCTACGCATGTTAAAGACATGTTTCAGGCCCGGACCGTGGCTATCGCCCTGAAACAAATTGATGACACCTGCCGGCCCACCATCGTTTTGGGCGCAGAAGTTGAGGCCGTTAAATCCTATACCATCAAACCGGGACGCGGCATTATGGGCCACGTGCTGCAATCGGGCCGGGCCGAACTGATACCCAATACCCGGCTTGACGAGCGCGGCATCATTATTCCGAATACAAACATCAAAAACTGGCATGGCGAAAGCATGATGTGCGCCCCGTTGGCGGTTGACGGCGATGTGCGCGGCCTGATTGTGGTTTGGAGCGATAGTCAACTACACATCTTTTCTGAGGACGACCTTGACTTTTTGGTCAGCTTGTCCCGGCAGGCTGTCATTGCCATCAACAACGCCCGCCTGTTTGATGCAGCGCAGCGGGCCAGACAGGAAGCCGAAACGGCGAATCGGGCCAAAAGCAGGTTTTTTGCCGGGGTCAGCCACGAATTACGCACTCCGCTTAATATTATTCTGGGCTTTACCCAATTGATGGCCGGGGACGAATCGATGACCGCCGAGAATCAGGAAACGCTGGAGACCATTGCGAACAATGGCGAATATCTGTTGAGTTTAATTAATAATTTGCTTGATATTGCCAAAATCGAGGCCGGGCGCGTAACCCTCAACGAACAAGCCTTCGATTTGTACCGCTTGCTGGCTAATCTGGAAGCCACTTTTCGCCTGAAATGCCGGGCCAAAGGAATAACGTTGGCTATTAAATGGCAGGCGGTGCCGCAGTACATTCGCACCGATGAGCAAAAATTGCGCCAAATCTTAACCAATTTGCTGCACAATGCCATTAAATTTACGGAAACGGGCCAGATTACGGTCCTGATTTTGTCCGGGAAACAGGGCGAAGACAAAGCCGCACTCTATTTTGAGGTGATTGACACGGGGCCGGGTATTCCCGCCGAAGAACTGGAATTGCTCTTTGACCCGTTTGTGCAAACCCGGGCAGGCCGGATGGCCCAGGAGGGAACCGGCCTGGGGTTGCCCATCAGCCGTCAGTATGTGCAATTACTGGGGGGAAATTTGCAGGTAGCCAGCCGGGTGGGGCAGGGAACCACGTTTTCGTTTGGTATTCCGGTTGACGTTGCCGCAAGCAGTGATGTGCCGCTCAAACAAAGCAGCTTTCCGGATGGTGTTTTGGCGGCAGATGAGCAGCCGGCGTACCGTATTCTGGCCGTCGATGACCGCCCGGAAAGCCGCAGGCTGTTAAGGCGGCTGCTGGAACCGGCGGGCTTCGCCGTTAAAGAGGCCGAAAACGGGCAGGAGGCCATTGATATTTGGCAACACTGGCAGCCTCATCTTGTTTTGATGGATGTGGTTATGCCGGTGATGGACGGCAATACGGCGGCCCGGCGCATTAAATCGGCGGCGGGGCAAACGGTGGTGATTGCCCTGACAGCCGGCGACATAGACGGCGATGTCCGGAGCGCTCCGGATGGCTTGTACGATGATTTTTTGCAAAAACCTTTCCACAGAGAAGCGTTGTACCGGCTTTTGCATAAATATTTACATGTTCAATTGGCCGCCAAACCAAACGTTGCTGCTCAACCGCCATTGCCGCCGTCGCAACGGATTCTTTCAGGGGAAGAATTGGCCCAATGCCCGCCGGCGTGGCTCAAAACCCTGCGTCAGGCCCTGTTGAATGTAGATTTGGATGGCGTGGAAGAATTATTGGCGCAACGGGAATCGGATGCGCCGGCAATTGCCGCCAAACTGCGGGCATTTGTAGATGATTTTGAATACGATACTATCCTGAACTGGATTGAACCAGCTATTGTCCGCTCAAACGTTGAATGACGGGTTTTATGCCGGCTTGCTTGCAGGGGCACGATGCATCGTGTCCCTGGCCATCAAAATACACTTGACACGATACTATTACTGACTGACAGAACAGGAAAGTACGCTATAATGAATAATGCACAGCAGGAAGTTGCAGCCAATATTCTGGTAGTTGACGATAATCCGGCCAATTTAAAGTTACTGGTCAGTATGCTGAAACGGCACAATTATAAAGTCCGTCCCGTGCCGAACGGCAAACTGGCGTTGTCCGGGGCGCGGGCCATCCCCCCGAATTTAATTTTGCTGGACATTAATATGCCGTAAATGAACTGCTTTGAAGTCTGCAAGCAGTTAAAATTGAATGAGAAAACCAGAGATATTCCGGTTATTTTTATCAGCGCCTTAAATGAAACGCTGGACAAGGTGCAGGCTTTTAACCTGGGCGGGGTCGATTATATCACCAAGCCGTTTCAGGTAGAAGAGGTGTTGGCCAGGGTAAAAACGCACCTGACCCTGCACACGCTTCAAAAAGAGCTTGAAGCGGCCAACGCCACTCTGGCCCAACAAATTGAAAAGGAACGAGCTTTGAGCGCCGGCCTGCAACAGGCTCTGAACCGGGTTAAGGTCTTAAGCGGCCTGCTGCCCATTTGCGCCAATTGCAAAAAAATTCGCGATGATGACGGCTACTGGCATCAGGTAGAGGCATATTTTGAGCGCCATTCAGAGGCCAGCTTTAGCCACGGTATTTGCCCCACCTGCCGTAAAGAACTTTACCCGGAGCTGAATTTCGAGGGATGAAGGGGGTTAATCGGCCAAAATTTTGACGATACATTGTTTCAGCGTGGTGGTTTCGGCTTGCCGGAAACAGTGTTCAATCGCTTCCGGGGGAATCAGCGCGGTCAGGCGGGCGTATTCGGCTTCAATTCTTTTTTTC
>JAJRUC010000309.1 GCA_024278015.1 Chloroflexota bacterium | reverse complement strand
CGCCTCAACCAAACAAGACAGCCCCACCAGCAATTCGGCAAGCGTTGTCCAGTCAACCGGCACGCGGTACTCGGCGGGCAGCGCCTCGGCGGGCAGCGCCCCGGCGGGCATATCCGTTTGCCGGGCCGGGCCGCCTTCGGCCCGAAACTTGGGCGTGCGCAAAAATTCGTGGCCGTTTTTGCCGGTGAGGGCCTCAAAAATGGCCCGCGAATTGTTGATGGTGATGCCCGCGCCCAGCATAACCAGCACCGGAAAGTAGGCAAACCGCTTGCCCCAGGCGGGATAGACAGCCCACTGCGACAGGGCGAATAAAACAGGGGGGGCAAAGCCGATTAACCCCAGCGCGCCCAGCGACAAATTACCGGGGTTTTGGGTTAAAATTACCGGCAGGCCCAGCAAAATCATCACCAAAATCAGGGCGTGAATCAAATAGCCGCTCAGGTGCAGCAATGATTGCGCTTTTTGCCACGCCGAAAAATCTGCCCGTAATACCGGCCCCGCGAACTTCCGCAAACACTGAATTGACCCCTTGGCCCACCGAAATTGCTGCCGCTTGAAGGCCATCAGCAGGGGCGGGATTTCTGCGGGGGCCACTACATTCGGCAGATAGTGCAGCCGCCAGCCCGCCAGTTGGGCGCGGTACGATAAATCCAGGTCCTCGGCGATGGTCTCGGCCAGCCAGCCGCCGGCATCGTCAATGCAGGCCCGCCGCCAAATACCGCCGGAGCCGTTGAAGTTCATCAGCAGCCCGGCCCGGCTGCGAACCGTTTGCTCAATCACAAAATGCCCGTCCAGGGCAATGGCCTGGGCGCGGGTCAGGGCCGAACTTTCGGCGTTGAGGTGGCCCCAGCGGGCCTGAATCATCCCTCGCCGGGGGTAGGCGGCAAAATGGGGAATGACCTGTTTTAAAAATTGGGGTTGGGGCACAAAATCGGCGTCAAAAATGGCGATAAATTCGCTGCCGGTTTGCGTCAGGCCCCAGGCCAGCGCCCCGGCCTTGAAGCCGGTGCGGTTCGGGCGGCGCACATAGTTGATGCTCACCCCCCGCGCCCGGTGACAAGCGGTTCGGGCGCGGGCCAGGGCGGCAGTCTCGTCCGTGGAATCATCCAGCACCTGAATGTGCAGCCGCTCCCGGGGATAATCGAGCGCGGCCACGGCGTCAATCAGCCGTTCCGCCACCATCTTCTCGTTGAACATCGGCAACTGCACCGTCACCGTCGGCCAGTTATCTGCGGCAATCGGGGCGGCGGGCGGGTTGTCCTGCCGCCGGTATCGCAAAAACAGCACAGACATAACCAGGGCGTTAAAGCCGTAAAGCGCAATCAAAACCAAAACAAATTTGTATAAAAATACCAGACTATTCAGTATCATTGGTCACTCTTGACAGGCTGCAAAAGAGGCCAACCAAGGTGGAGACACCTCAATGGCCTCTTTTGCGCCGATAGTTGTTTGCTGTATGCAAAACAGCTTGGCAGTATAACATAAGGCCGGGCTTTGGACAAACCAATTTGGCCCGACGGGGCCAAATCAGGCAATTATGCCGATGGCTCAGAGTAAAATTCCGGGTACAAATCTGCCCGACAGTCCGGGCAAATGCTGTGGCTAAATTCGGCCTCGGAATTTTTTTCGATGTACGTTTCTACCTGATGCCAGTATCCCCGGTCATCCCGAATCTTTTTGCAGTTGGCGCAGATTGGCAGCAAGCCTTGCAGTTTCTTCATCTGAACCAGCGCGTCCTGCAATTCATGCACCAGATATTCGCGTTCTTATTCCGCCCGTTTTCTGGCTGTCATATTATGCAAGGTCATCAATCGCCCGGCAAACTGCCCCCGCCTGTTACACAGCAACGATACCCGCAGCTCGTAAAACTGGTCGGTTTCCGCACCGGGCAGCCTGATTTCGGTTTGCATCTCCCCGGCAGACGTTGCTATTTTGATGAGGGCGGGTTGCTGCCGCAGCGCCGCGCGGGCCGTCCGGCCGATAACGCGCTTTGCGGGGGTATTGATAAGGCGGCTTGCCGCCGGGTTCAGGTCAACCAAACGGGCTTTATCATCCAGCACCAGCCACGCATCGGCCATTGTTTCTACCAACACGCTCCGGGCAGTGGGCATTAAATCCAGAAAACCGAAAAAAAGCAAACTCCAGCCAATCAACAGACCGGAAAAGCTGAAAACCACCGGCGTAAAATTAAAATTCGGGATGGGGCTTATCCCCGCCGCATACAGGGTATCAACGGCCAAAGGGAGAATTGTGCTGAGAATCAGGAGGAGGCTTTGCTTGCGATAAACGCCTATCCTGAAATTAAGGGAGCGAATCAACAATACGAAGCTGACCAGAAACAAGATAATGCCGAAAGGGAAATGCACCCAAAAAAACCAGGGGCCATAATCGTTAACCAGAATGGGGAAGGGCGCATGGGTATTGAGCCAGGGTTGCCCCCGAAACCAGTGGTGAAGCGGATTTGTCCAGATGATAATGTTGGTGATGACAGGCACGACGGCCAAAACAACAAGACGCCGCTTCCAGCGATACAATTGCCCGGTGTAATCAAGGACCATCGTAAGCCAGGCCACCGGCAAGGCGGCGATGCCTGAAAACTGGACGTTTGCCCAAAAAAGTTTGGTCTGCAAGTCAACGCCGGCCACCTCAAACGCAAAGCCGACGACCCACACAAACAAGGTTGCCACCACAATAAAGAAGCGGGGCGAAACGCTTCGCTCACGATGAAGCAAGGTATAAACAGCCAGAAGCATCAGCACAACCGCCGAAATCCATAAGGGCCACAGGTAAGGGGTGTATTGCATCGTCACTCCGTTTTAATTAGCGTCGAAGCGCACCGTGACTTCGGCCAGGTTTTCGGGCGAACCGATGACCGTCACGCAGTCACCCAGGTGCAGTTGGGTGTAATCGTGCGGGATAATTAACTGCCCGTTGCGGTGGATAGACATGACGACGGTATCAAGGGGCAGCCGGATGTTTCGCAACAAAACGCCATCAAGGGTTGAATCCCGCACTTCCAGATCGATAATATCTTGCTCGTCGTCCATACCCAACAGGATAGAAGCGGCAGACGGCGCCCGCACAACATGGTCCAGCAAGCTGATAATCGCCAGGCTGGGGTCAACAATCAGGGCGTCGAGTTGCCGGAACCGGGCGATATTGGCCCGGTCGTTCAACAGAACAACCAGCAGTTCAACGCCGAAATGCTCGTAGGCCAGCCGGCAAAGCCGGTAGTTTTCTTCGTCGGAGAGCATGGTCACAATGGCATCTGCCTGCCCGGCGTTAAACGATTGCAACAGCTCTATGGAGATGTCTGTCAGTTGGTGTATTTGCATACCGTTTGTTTGCTGCAACAACGCGGCCCGTTCTGTGGCCGGGCAGACCAGTTCTACTTGCCAGCCGTGGCTTTCCAGTTGACGGCCCAACACTGCGGTTTGGCCCCCTCAGCCAAAAATCAGCACGTCGCGCACGCAGTCAAATTCAGCCCCCTCTGCCCGCAACCGGGATTCACCGACGTACTTGATGGCCCGTTTGAAAAGGAGGGGGCCAATTGTCTCATTAATGACCACCACAGAGATGATTAGCGTGGCAAAATCGTTCCCCAGTACCGGAAACTCGCCGGCCACATCTTTAGCCAGCCCCAGGGCCACCCCGGCCTGGGTAATAAAGGCCATCCACTTGATTCGGTTGGAGGCCAACGTATCGCCGGCCACAGTGCCGCCCACAAATGAGCCGAGGCCAATTGCCAGGATGCGGGTGGCAAACAGGGCCAGGGCAATGGGCCAGGTGCGTAGCAGCAAATCCAGTTCCAGCGAAGCCCCGGTCAGGGTAAAAAACAGCACGTAAATGAATGGCCCGGTTTGATGCAAAATCTCTGCCATTTCCAACCGCCGGGCGCTGTAGTTGTTTATCAGGAAGCCGGCAACCAGACAGACCAACAGCGGCTCAATCAAAATTTCAAAGGGGAAATACGCGCGTGAATAAGCCCGAAGAAGGCTTGATAATACAAAAACGCCATAGCCGGTCACCAAAATGGCGCCGACTTTTGAAAGATGGCTGACAGTTTGCGAAAGAACCCAATTCAAAAATTTGTACAAGGCGTATCCTGCCGCAACGGCGACGCCCAACTCGGCCAACAGCAGGAAGACAAATCCTGCGCTGATGGACAGGCCGGTCAACAGCGCATCGGCGGCGGAGGAAGAGATGGCAAACAAGACAATAACCACCACATCCATAATCACCGTCACGCCCAGAACCATTTGGGTGAACGGGCCTTTGGCCCGCAATTCGTTGACTATGGCAATGGCCGACGAGGGAGACCGCGCCACCAGAATAGCCCCCACCAGCAACGCCACGGCAATCTGCCCGGCGGTATCCATCCGGTTCACAAAGGGGATATTGTCTGCCAGCAACAGCATGGCAATTGCGCCGAAGGTAAAGGTAAAAAGCACCAGCCCCGCCGTAACCCAGCCGATGCTGCGCAACCGGCCCTTCAGTTCCGGCAAATACAGTTCGCTCCCGGCGGCAAAGGCTATGAAGGCCAACGAAAACTCATCGACAAACAGCAGATGCTCCGGCGCTCCGGCGGGTAACATATTCAGGATGAATGGCCCGGCCAAAAGCCCGGTCACCAGATAGCCGGTAATTTTGGGCAACCCAAGCCGGGCAAACATCGCGCCAATGCGATGGGCCGCCAACGCGACCACCAAAAAACTGGTCAGGCGTATAATCCACTCAAGTATGGTATCCACGTATTTTTACTCCAAATTCAGATGGATTAAAGTGCGTCAAGGCAAGTTTCCAGCGCCCGTTCAAGGTTGTATTTGGCGGACGGCCCGTATTTTTCCCGAAAATAATCCGTATGGAAAATATGGTCTCGCTCCAAAAATGTTTGCAGCAACGCCCCCCGTTTTTGTGTGAAGACGGGCAAGGGCACCCAATGATATTCGCGTCTGATATTCTCTTCAAATTCAGCGAAGGTTTGGGCGCTGCCGCCCAGTATCGACAAATCAATATCGACCATGTACGCCTCATCCGGGGTATGCGGCTGCGACGGGTGGGCCGTTACCCGTATCAACCGCCGCACCGTTTTGATGAGCGGTTCCCCCTGCCCCAACTGCCGCAATGCTTCGGCAGCCAGGTCGGCGCTGCGGCGCTCGTTATCGCTGCGGGCGGTTTGATAAACAGCATCGTGAAACCACAGCGCCAACTCCACCGCCGGCGGCTCTGTTAATAGCCCGCGCACAGCGTCAAACTGCACCAAACAAGCCTTAATGTGGGTCAGGGTGTGATAATATCGGCCCGGCTCCTGATATTTTTCCAGTAAGGCCCGAAAAACCTTACGCACCCCCAATTCGGTTTCGGGTGGAAACAGGGCCGGCCACCTGTCTTTAAACTGCGCGCCATCAGCCATCGCATCTACGCTCCGCGTCTAATCGACAGTCATTATACGCAACTCTCTCCATAAAACCAACCTCGCATTTTCAAACGGGTGCGTTTCAATTTGGGGGCACACGGGTATTTTCGTGTTGCATATAGCTTGCAGGGGCGGCTCGCGAGCCGCCCCTGCTCTTCCGCAAATTTGATGCAAATGGCATCCTCCGCAGGGGCACGCCGCCGCGTGCCCCTGCATTCCTGCCCCAAAACTGAAATGCACCATTTTCAAACTGCTGTTTTCGTTGTAAACTTAAAGTAGCCGAAACAAGACACGCAAGCCAAAAATTTATTTTCAGGAGGCCCCCCGATGATTTTAATTACCGGCGCGGCGGGCAAAACCGGCCGGGCCATCATCAAAGCGTTAAGCAAAGCCGATGCCTCTGTGCGGGCATTGGTTCACAAACATGCCCACGTCGGGCTGGTGCAATCGCTGGGGGTGGCAGAGGCCATTGTGGGCGATATGACCGACGCCCCTACCCTGCGCCGCGCTATGCG
>JAJRUC010000308.1 GCA_024278015.1 Chloroflexota bacterium | reverse complement strand
CCAGTTCTTCCTTTTTGCCGTAGGTCACCGGTCCCATCACCTCGCTCATCCCGTAGCGAGTGACCATCGCCCGCGCCAGTTTGGTGGCCTGTTCCAGGTCGTTGGCGGCGCCGGTGGTGACGTGGGGGAACATCAGCTCCTCGGCGGCGCGGCCGCCCATCGCCGTGACCAGGCGCGCCCGGAAGTAGCGGCGGCTGAGGAGCGTTCTGTCATCGGTGGGGAGGTACATTGTGATGCCGCTTGTTGCCCCTCGCGCAACGATGCTCACCTTGTGGACGGGGTCCGCTTCCGGCGTGAAGCGCGCCACCAGCGCATGGCCGGCTTCATGGTAGGCAATCACCTCTCGCTCCTTGTCGCTCAGAACCCTGCTTTTACGCTCCGGCCCCAGCATCACCTTTTCGATGGCTTCCTGAAAATCTTGCATGTAAATTTGCTTCTGGTTGCGCCGCGCGGCCAGAATGGCCGCCTCGTTGACCAGATTCTCCAAATCCGCCCCCACGAAGCCGATGGTGCGTTTGGCGATGGTATCGCGATTGACCGAGGGGGCAACCGGCTTGCCGCGCATGTGAACATCCAGAATCTTGCGCCGTCCCACCCAGTCGGGACGGTCCAGCACCACCCGCCGGTCGAACCGGCCGGGTCGCAGCAACGCCGGGTCCAAAATGTCAGGCCGGTTGGTGGCGGCAATCACAATCACGTTCGTATCCGTATCGAAACCGTCCATCTCCACCAAAATCTGGTTCAACGTCTGCTCCCGCTCATCGTGCGAACCCCCCAGCCCCGCCCCCCGATGCCGCCCCACCGCATCGATCTCATCCACAAAGACAATGCACGGACTGTTCCGCTTGGCCTGCTCGAACAGGTCGCGCACCCGGCTGGCTCCCACCCCCACGAACATCTCCACGAACTCCGAACCGGAAATGGAAAAGAAGGGGACGCCCGCCTCGCCGGAGACGGCCTTGGCCATCAGCGCCTTGCCGCAGCCGGGCGGGCCAACCATCAGCACCCCTTTGGGGATGCGCGCCCCCAGCGAGATGAACTTCTCCGGCTCGCGCAGAAATTCGACGACTTCGCTCAGCTCCTCTTTGGCCTCGTCGGCGCCGGCCACGTCGTCGAAGGTGACGGTTGGCTTGTCGCCGGTGAACATTCGCGCCCGGCTCTTGCCAAAGCTCAAGGCCTGATTGCCCGCCCCCTGCGCCTGCCGCAGGATGAAGAAAAAGAAAAAGCCAATCAGCACCAGCGGCAACAGGGTGCTCAACAGCGCCATCCAGCCGCCCCACCGGCTGGGCGGCGCCACCTGAATGTTGATTCTGGAAATTTGCTCTTCGGTGACGCCCATATTGCGTAGCGTCTCGCCGATGCTGACGCCCGGCTCCTTGTAGGAGAGGATCTTGGCGCCTCCCACCAGCTCGATGTCCAGCTCCTCTTCCTGAACCGTAATTTGCTCAATTTTGCCATTTTGGGCCAGTGTGGCAACCTCTTTCAGCGATTTGACATCGGGCTGGTCCAGGCCGGTGAAGACCTGGCTGAAAAAGAACGCGCCAATGCCCACCGCCAGAAGCAGGTACAAAACTCGTGACCAATTCATGAAAAAGGGAATCCTCCAAAATCAATCTGCTTGGTGTAGTCGTGTGCAATCCACCATTCTTGACTATACCACGCGGGTAGGGGGGAGTCAAACTATGTGGATAACTCCTCCCTTTCCCGGCGGGAGGCCAGATTTTCCAGCGTGAAGACGATGGCAAATCCCAGCAGCGCCAGCCCAATGGCAAAAGCCACCTCGCTGTTGAAGGCGGCGGGCAGCACGTTCAACTGCTGCACCGGAATCGGTTGTCCGTGACGGTCAAGGATGGTGCGAACCGTCTCCTTCCAGGGCCAGACCTTACGCAGCGAACCGAGCATCAGGCCGGTGAGCATGGCAATTGTCGGGTCATGGTGGTGCTTGAAGAGCCAGCTCAAAATTCGGGCGAAGGTGACGATGCCCAGCGCCGCCCCTACGGCGAAGATGCCCAGCGTCAGCACGTCCCGATTGTTGACCGCGCTCAAAATGTACTGGTACTTGCCCAGCAATACCAAAATGAACGAACCGGAAATGCCGGGCAAAATCATGGCGCAAATGACCAGCGCCCCGCTTAAAAAGATAAACCAGGGCGCTTCCGGAGTTTGGGCGGGCACCATACCCACTATCACATAGGCGGCCAGCGTCGAAAACACGGCCATAAATACGGTTATCGCTCGCCAATGGGTGACACGCTTGCTAACCATCCAAACAGAGGCTAAAATTAAACCAAGGAAGAAGGGCCATAATACAATCGGCTTGTTTTCCAGCAGCCATTCAAGCCCCTTTGCCAGCGAAAATATGGCCGTCATAATGCCGAGAAACAGGGCCGCCAGAAATTTCCAGGAGACATGTTCCAGCGCATCCCTGATTTTAAATGAAAGCAGCAATTTGATGACGTTCAGGTCGAAGGACTTGATGGCGTTGATGAGTTCTTCGTAAATGCCCAGAATAAAGGCCATCGTTCCGCCGGAAACGCCCGGAATGACATCTGAAGCTCCCATAAGAACGCCTTTAAGGGCCACGACTACATAGTCTTTCAAGGTTCGTTGCGGTACTGGTTGATTTATGGTTTCCATATTAATGATGGTATCCTTAAAATGAATAACATGATTTTTTACACAAATAATTAGCATACTCAATTTAACCGTCGAGTCAAGAATTGTGGCGCAGCCGGCGGCATTATTCCGCAGCGGGGAGTTTATTTTATGAAAGATGTCGTATCAATTGCCCGGACCATTGCTTCACTGGAAGCCCACCGCGATATTTTGGGGTACAGCGTGGTGGAAAAGGTGTTGGCCGTCCTTCGCAAAGAACTAACCGCCGGCAGGGCGGCGTGGCCCGTTCAACAAAAAGAAATCACCATTCTGGTGGCGGGGATTTCCGGCTTTGACGCCCTGCTGGAGCGTTTGCCCCCCCAGGAAAAGTACCGGATACTCAATACGCTGTGGGTGCAACTGGATGCCGCCATTGCCGAACACGGCGGCCATATTGAAAAACACATCGGCAATACGATGATTGCCTTCTTCGGCGGGTACAGCAATCGGGAAAACGAACCTGAATGGGCGGTGCGGGCGGCGCTGGCTATGCAAGCCGCCTGGCGGCACACCCTGGCCGAGTGGGAAGAGCAGAAGGCCGGGGCATTTAATGCGCAATCGCTTCATTTAAGAACTGGCATTAATACCGGCCCCGTGCTGCTGGGGCAGGTAGGAACCACAAGCGACTACACCGCCCTGGGGCAGGCCGTAACCATCGCCTGGATGCTGCAAACAAAAGCCGGCGCCGATACAATTTTGCTGGCCTACCAAACCTATCAGTATGTGAAGGGCGTTTTTTACACCCAACCCGTTAAACCGTTGTCTGCGCCGGCCATCGGCCGCACGCTGCCCGTATATGCCTTGCAGGGAGCCAAGCCGCACGCCATTCGGGTTATTGCCCGTGGCGTCGAAGGCATCGAAACCCGTATGGTCGGCAGAGAATCCGGATTCCTGACCCTCAAGAATGCGTTTTTTCAGGTTATCGGCAAAATGCAGGGCCAGGTTATCACCATTGTTGGCGAATCCGGCGTGGGAAAATCGCGCTTGCTGTATGAATTTGACAAGTGGCTGGCCCAATTGCCGGTCAAGATGTCGTTCTTTCAGGGACGGGCCAGCCTGCAAACCGGCCAACTTCCGTTTTGGGTCATTCGGGATTTGTTCAGCTTTTATTTTGGCATTGCCGCCAGCGATGCAATTGAAACCACCCGCCAAAAACTGTCGGACGGTATCAACGATGTGCTGGATTTTGATGCGGGCGATATGCCGGTTTACATCGGGCAGTTGGTTGGCTTCGATTTTTCAGACGACCCGGCCTTGAAGCCGTTTTTACACGCGCCGCAGCAAATTTATGAACGGGCCGTGGCCTGTACCGTTCAATTTTTTACCGACATGGCTGTGCAAAAAAGCCCCGTCGTCATTATTTTGGAGGATTTTCACTGGGCCGATAGCGCGTCCGCGCAATTTATGGCCCACCTTGCCCAGACAATTGCAGACACGCCCCTGCTGATTATCTGCTCCGCCCAGCCGTCGCTGTTCGAGAAAATGCCGGACTGGGGCCGGGCATGGCCCAATCATACCCTCGTTGAACTTTCGGTCTTGAGCGATGATGACAGCGAGAAGCTGGTTAAGGAGCTTTTGCAAAAAATTTCAGAAGTGCCCGCCCAACTTCAGACAGTGTTGATAACGGCTTCGCAGGGCAACCCCTTTTTCATTGAAGAGCTTGTTAAATATTTAATTGAACAATGGGTTATTTTGACCGGCCCCACCCAGTGGGAAGTTAATCTGGAGCGATTGGCCGCCTTGGATTTGCCGCAAACGCTGCCCGACCTGTTGCGGGCACGCCTGAAGCAACTGCCCCTGCTGGAAAGAGAAGTCTTGCAGCAGGCTTCGGTGATTGGCCGGGCCTTTTGGCCGCAGGCAATTTTGCAAATCAGAAACCAGGGGGGGGCAGGCCTGGATGCGTCGGTGCTGGAGGTGGTTCTGAACGGCCTGCAAAAAAAAGAGCTTATCCTGAAACGGGAAGCCTCTGCTTTTTCTGATACCAGCGAATACGTCTTTAAGCACGCCTTGTTGCAAAGAATTACCTACCGGAGTATCCCGAAAGTGATACGGGCAGAAAACCACGCCCGGATAGCCGCGTGGCTGATTGAACAAAACGGCGAACAGGTTGATGTTTACGCGGCCTTGATTGCCGCCCACTTTGCCGAAGCGGGCAGTCATCTGGAGGCGGCCGTTTGGTACACGCGGGCCGGCCGGCAGGCGCAAGGGGTATACGCTCCGCAAATTGCGTTTGCCCATTACCGGCAAGCGTTGGCAAACCGGCAGGCGCTGAAAAATCCCTTGCCGGATGATGTTGACATGCAAACAGAAGCGTACTGCGGGGCTGTGGCCGCCGGTTTGCAACTGGCGCAACAGGCTGCCGGCCCGCAACCCGCCGCCGCGCTCCTTGACTCTGTGGCCGATATGGCCCGCACATTTTTAACCCAGGCCCGGCAAACGGCCCGCCCCGCCCGGCTTGCCTTTGCCTGGCAGGCTGTGGCGCAGGTGGCGGCTTTTGCGCAGCTTCAGCAGCAGACAGACGTACCCCGGCCGGCCGACATCTTCGCCGACCCGGCCGACAGCTTCCGGCGCAGCGCGGCTTTGTTTGAAGATTTGCCGGATGCCGCGCATCTGGCGACGGTGCTGCAACACTGGGCCGAGTTTGAACTGGCCCAAAATCATCAGCAGCAGGGCCAGGCCTTGCTGAACCGGGTTCAGGAGATACGCGCCGCCGGCTCGTAATCGAAGCCGCATCCGGTAATTTTCAGGAAAGTATGGTATAATCCAGATAAATTGTTAAATTGATTGTCGGCTGTCCCAACCATCAGTACCCATAGATTTATGACTGAACCGGTTCCCACCTCAATTGATTGGACGTTATTTTATCAAGTTACCAGAGATTTGAGCGAAAGTCTGGGCCTGGAACAGATTTTGGCGATAACCTTGCGATTTGCCGCCAAAATTAATCCCGATTCATCCGGAATTTTGTTGATATTCGACGCGCATGGCGGCCTGGAAAAACACCTCGCCTTTGCCGGCGGCAAGACGTTCATGGCCCCGGAAACCCAATTGGGAAGATTGATGCGTATGGCCGTGGTTCAGCAGGCAAAAACGCGCCGGGAAGTGAGCCGCATTGATGATTTTGCCCCCCCCGCAGCCATTCAAAAAGATACCGCATCGCTGTTTACCCCGGGCCAACTGGCGGTCTTCCCCTTGCAAATTAAACAACAGCTGTTGGGGCTTTTGCTCATTAACCAGCCGGCGCCCCGGCCTGTGCCGGACCATACCTTGTCAATGTTGACGGCCGTGGCCGGCCAGACCACTACCGCTGTTTTGAACAGCCGCCTCTATCAAGCCGAACAGTACCAGCGCAAATTGTCAGACGCCCTCGCCGAAATCTTTCGGCATATGAACGGCAGCGATAAACTGCACGACCTGTTTGAATTGATATTCAAACAAATTGGGCTGGTAATTGCCTATGACCGTTGCGCCATTTTTTTGCTGAATCAGGATGATATGACCATCGCGGCGGCCAAAGGTATCAAAAATCTGGCCGATGTTGAAAATTTCCCCATCCGGCCCTATGAAGATGATTTTGCCCTGCCGTTGTTTGACCTGCACATTCCCCTTTTGTCCGCAGATTTGCAGGCCGAATACACCTGGTTCAAAGACGTAACCGACATCAGCAGCCGAAGCTGGATGTGCGTGCCGCTGCTGTCCGGCGAGATGCTGTTGGGTCTCATCACGGTAGCCTGCAACCAACCCAACCGGTACATGCCGGAGGATTTGAAATTTCTTAACGATATGGCCCGTCAGGCCGCCGTGGCAATTAAAAATACCACCCTGTTTTCTCAATTGCAGGAAATAAAAAAACGCTACACCAGCCTCTTTGAAGAAAGCTCGGACCTGCTGCTCGTTATCGACCAGAACGGCATTATCCGCGAGGCCAATCGCAAGACCAGCCAAATTTTGCGCCGGCCCAAAGACGTGCTTATCGGCACCCAACTGGCTTTGCTTGACTCTACCCTGAAGCAGGTTTTTACCCGGCAAGTGACCGAGCTGGAAACAAAACCGGAATTTTCTACCGAAGTGACCTTGAAAGACGCTTACGGCCGGCGCGTTGTTCTGCAATTGCAAATAAAACAGGTTGAGATTGACGGCGCGCTTCTGGTGCAATGGTCCGGCAAAGATATAACCGCCAGCCGGGAACTGGCTCGCGCCCGCTATGATGTGGTCAACATGATTGTCCACGATTTGCGCGGCCCGCTGGGGAATCTGTTGGGAACCATTCAACTGCTGTCGATGGTGCTGGAAGAGCTTGCCGACCGGCCCATCCACACAGAAATAACCGAACTGTTGAGCATCGCCGGCCGAAGCGGCCGATACCTTGAAGACCTGATAGATTCGGTGCTGGATTTAAGCCGATTGGAGCAGGATAGCGCCCCGCTGGCCCTGAAGAAGGTCTTGTTGAAGAATTTGTTGGCAGAAGTGCAAGAGCAAACCGAAACCCGCGCTTCAATGAAGAACATCAACCTGAAAATTACAGTGCAGGATCCGGCCTTGACAGGCTACCTGGACCGTAGCATGATGCGGCGCGTGCTGGTTAATTTAATAGACAACGCCATTAAATACACCCCT